>JAUWLO010000177.1 GCA_030613605.1 Gammaproteobacteria bacterium
CGTTAAATATCCGGTGGATGTCAAAGGCGCCGACGTATTACTGATCACTCCTTCCGCAGATTTTTTCGCAGAACCTCATATCGATGGCCTGATTGGCTACGGCAAAGTATTCCACCAGGCGGGTATTAGCTGGACACTGTCTTCTTACGCATCAGAAGCTGCCAACTTCTCCATGTTCATCGGTAGTGGTGATAACCTCAAAGTATGTGCGCAACGTATTCGTGATGCTGCCGAAGAACTGGGCGTTAAACGTATTATTGTCGGCGAATGTGGTCATGCCTGGCGTGTTGCCTACAATTTCTGGAATACCTTAATTGGACCCTTCGATTTTCTGGATCCCAACTATCCGGCACCACAACATATTGTTGAATTTACCTATGACCTGATTCAACGCGGTGCGTTGAATTTAGATAAAGAAGCCAACGACCATCGTCGCATTACCTTTCATGATTCCTGTAACGTGGCACGCGCCTCAAGCATGGGTGGTATTTCTGGCGGACAGTTCATCCTGCCGCGCGCCCTGATCACCGCTTCTGCCAACAATTTTTATGACATGTCACCTGAAACTATCCACGAGAACACCTTCTGTTGTGGTGGTGGTGGCGGCCTGTTAACCGATGACCTGATGGAACTGCGCATCAAAGGTGCTATGCCACGTATGCAAGCCCTGAAACAGGTCGTTGATGAACATGATGTAAATACCATGGTGGCGATTTGTGCCATATGTAAAGCACAGTTCAGCAAGGCATTGCCTGCTTACCAGTTCCCCATGGACATGATTACCAGTTTGCACCAGGTGGTTGGCGATGCCATCCAGCTGGGGACTAAAGACTAGAATTAACTCTGGTTTGTAAATCTGGTTTATAAATTTGGTTTTATAAACTTGATTTTATGAACTAAGTTTTATGAAAATTTTAATGAATGATTTTAATTCAGTTCTATTCTTTAAGAAAAGAACGACCTAAAGCACAAGTGAATTAGGAGATTGACGCAATGGCAACGCCAGCAGATAAAGTAAATAAAGAATACACCTTCCGTAAATACAAAGACGGTGACGACACCGTTACCGACTGGAGCAAAGAAATCTTTGCACAGGACACTTCACACAAGTGTCCGACTTACGTCAATCAAACGCCTCCTTGCCAGGGAAGCTGCCCTTCCGGCGAAGATATTCGCGGCTGGTTGAATATCGTCCGTGGCATTGAAAAACCAACTGAGGATGACATGAGCTGGCAGGAATATGCCTTCCGTCGTGCGACTGATGCCAACCCTTTCCCTTCTGTTATGGGTCGTGTTTGCCCGGCACCATGCCAGGATGGTTGCAACCGTAATCAGGTTGACGATTTCGTTGGCATCAATGCCATCGAACAACACATCGGCGACACCGCGCTGGAAAACGGTCTGAAGTTTGAATCCGGCCCGGATACTGGCAAAAAAGTCGCTATTATCGGTGGCGGCCCCTGCGGAATGGCAGCTGCTTACCAGCTACGCCGCAAAGGCCATGCCTGTACTATCTTTGATGACCATGAAGATCTGGGCGGCATGATGATGTACGGCATTCCCGGTTACCGTACCCCGCGTGACGTGCTGCACGGCGAGATGAATCGTATTATCGATATGGGTGTAGAGACTCGTCTGAAAACTCGCGTCGGTGAAGACGTTACCCTGAAAGAACTGGAAAAAGATTTTGACGCTGTATTGTTTGCCATTGGCGCGCAATCCGGTCGCGGTCTCCCCATCGACAATTTTGAAGAGGCCAGTAACTGTTTGTCAGGCGTGGCTTTCCTCGCTGCCTTTAACGAAGGCCGCCTAAAAGGTGTCGCCGGCAAGGTTGTGGTTATCGGTGGTGGTGACACTTCCATCGATGTGGCATCTGTTGCGCGTCGTATTGGCAAGATCACTGACATTCACGAAAACGATCGCCCGGAGCACATCATCCTCGGCCAAACCGCTCATGATGTTGCTGGCGTAGCCAACCGCGAAGGTGCTGAAGTAGCCCTGCTATCACGCCACCCTGTTGCGGGCATGACGGCAGCCCAACATGAAATTGATGATGCGACTCGTGAAGGGGTAGAAATCATCGATTCTATTAACCCAGTAGCAGTGATCATGGGTGAAGACGGACGCGCCAAGGCTTTACGAGTCATTAAACTGAAATGGGAAGGTGGCAAAAATACTGAAATCGAAGGTTCCGAGTATGACATCGAAGCCGACCTTATCGTCGCTGCTATCGGCCAAACCGGCAACCTCAAAGGTATGGAAGAATTTGGTAACGAGCGTGGTTTAATCGACGCCGATAAAAACTTCCAGGTGCCCGACAAGCCAGGTTTCTTTGTTGCTGGCGACATTGTGCAACCGCACCTGCTAACCACTGTCATCGGTCAGGCCTCGGTTGCCGTCGAAAGCATTGATCACTACTTCAACAATGAAAATATGGGCAAGCGTCCGAAAGTGGATGTGCATCACTTTGATCTGCTGAACAAGTTGCGTGAAACTGATCATGCGCCTACGCATTTTGATAAAGATGGTGACGATAAAACTCGTCCTATCGATCGCGGTCTGCATGGCACTGCAGAGGCAGACTATGCCATCCACAACTATGAAGATCGTTCAGCCCATCAGATCATTGCCTCAGACAAGTTATTCCTGGGCCATTTTGAAAATGAGTTACGTCATGTTCGTACTGAAGACGTACCCAGCTCGGAAGAAGTTCTGGGCCACTTTGAAGAACGCATGAACGCTCTTTCCGAAGAAGACATTATTGACGAAGCCAAACGTTGCATGAGCTGCGGCATGTGCTTTGAATGTGACAACTGTGTAATCTATTGCCCTCAAGATGCCGTCTTCAAGGTCAAAAAAGATGATTCCACCACAGGCCGTTATGTGGATACTGACTATATGAAATGTATTGGTTGCCATATTTGTGCAGATGTCTGCCCTACGGGTTACATTCAGATGGGTCTGGGTGAGTAGAGAATAAGGCAGAGAAAAAGGGATAAAGATGAAAGGTAAAAGCAACAAACAACAAAGACTCTGGCTTGCAGCCGTAGCCTGTGTGCTTTTCTCTACTCTTTTCTCTATTGTGGCCACAGCTGGCGCACCGCGGCCAGACATTCCGGATGCCATCAAAGGTGAACAGTGTGTGGAAGATACTGACTTCATGCGCCGAAATCACATGGATTTATTACTGCATCAACGTGATGAAACCGTGCACAAAGGTATTCGTACCAAAAAACACAGCCTGAAAGAATGCTTCACCTGTCATGTTGTTAAGGACAAGGACAACAAACCGTTAACGGTCAGCAGTCCAAAACATTTTTGCCGTGAGTGTCACGATTATGCCGCTGTATCGATAGACTGTTTCCAGTGCCATACTTCCATTCCCAGCAATAAAGAGATGGGTGGTGGCAAAACAAAAGGCAGCATGAGAGGTGGATTATGATTCAGGAAAACAAGAATCAAATCGATACTTATCGTCGTAAACTACTCGGTGGTGGCGCCGCACTTGCAGCTGCCGTTACATTAGGCCCGGGGGTATTATTCACCAGCGTCGCACGAGCAAAAGCAGATGATGAAGCCGTTACCAGCGAAGTTCGCTGGGGTTTCCTGATCGATACCAATAAATGCGCCGACAATTGCGACAAGTGCGTTACCGCCTGCAACGATGAGCACAACCTCACCGGTTTTGGACGCCCTGAAACCGATGCCCAGTGGATCCGCACCGTTACCCTGCGTGACAAAAAATCCGGCCACACCACCAAACTACCGATGATGTGCCAGCACTGTGCCAATCCGCCTTGTGTGGATGTGTGCCCTACCGGTGCATCCTTCAAGCGGCCTGATGGCATTGTGCTCGTAGACAAACATATTTGTATCGGCTGCCGTTACTGCATGATGGCCTGCCCATATAAAGCACGTTCTTTTGTACACGAAACCATTACCAACCAGAAAGAATATTCACCACGCGGTAAAGGCACGGTAGAAAGCTGCACCCTGTGTGTGCATCGCATTGATAACGGCGAGATACCCGCCTGTGCCGAAGCCTGCCCGGAAAAGGCCATCCTGTTCGGCAACCTTAATGATGCCAACAGCGACATCGCCAAACGCATGACGGCAGAAGCCTCAACTGAAATTCGCGGCGACCTGCGCCTGGATCTTGGCGTACGCTACCAGGGCATATAGCTATTATGAAAAACAACAAAATAATGAGCAATCAGGAATGAAACCCACAACCTTCCGTGAGATCGCCGGCAACAGTAAAGGCTACTATGGTCTGCTGGCAGTGTTGGGCCTGATGGTCGCCGCTGGTCTGGGTTCTGCGTACTACATGGAGCACAACGGCC
>JAUWLO010000245.1 GCA_030613605.1 Gammaproteobacteria bacterium
CAATTTCGACAAAAAGAAGAGTTCGGCCATAAACCAGACATCAAGGCTGATGATTTTGGGTCGACAATATTCTATATTCGAGCTGAATCCTGACTAATTTTCTCAAGACTTCATTTCTATGCTTGATGCCTATGCCCAGCAAACAAAATAAACAACCGATTTTTATATGGGCTGCTATCGCCATAGCACTTTTGTTCTGGCTCCTGGATACCTTCATGGATACCTACGTCTTTGAGGGCGAGCCTTTTCTGCTTGAGCTATTCCCCGTTCACGAACCTCGTGAACTCTGGATGCGTTTTATTGTGGCCGTACTGCTTATTGCTTTTGGTTTTTTTGCCAACACTGTCACCAGAAAACGTGCCGTCGTTGAAAAAAATCTAAAAACCGAAGTACTGGGACATCGAGCAGCGGAGGAACAATTATTAAGAAGCGAACAGGGTCTGCATGAATTTTATAACATTTCGTCAAGCGTACATCAGGACTTTGAAACACGGCTGGAACGACTACTTCGACTGGGTTGCCAACGCTTTGATATGGATATTGGCATTCTTTCAAACATCTATGGTGATGAGTACAAAGTAGTTAACGCAGTGTCGCCTGACAACGGGCTAGAAAAAGGCACCATCTTTCCGCTTGGGAAAACCTATTGCCAGATCACCATCAACACCGAAGAACCTGTTAGCTACATCCACATGGCTGAATCAAAAATGCATACGCATCCAGCCTATATAGAATTTAAGCTGGAAGCCTATATAGGAACACGCATATTGGTGGATGGTGAGTTATTCGGCACGTTAAATTTTTCCAGCCCAGCGCCACATGAAAGAGAATTTACCCAAGGTGAAATGAATTTTTTACAGTTAATGGGTGTGTGGGTTGGCGCTGAATTGCTTCGCCAACGTTCAGAAACCAAACTTGAACAGGCGTCCACCGTATTCAACAACACCAAAGATGGCATTCTCATCACGGACAAAAATCGCAATATAACAGCTATAAACAAAGCTTTTACTGCCATTACCGGTTACACAGAAGAGGAAGTTATTGGCCAAAATCCGCGCTTTTTAAAATCTGATCGCCATGACCAGGAATTTTATAAAAATCTCTGGAAATCCATAGCGTCTACAGGTCAATGGCAGGGAGATATATGGAACCGTCGTAAAGATGGAAAAATTATTCCCATCTGGCAAAACATTAGTGTCGTAAAAGATGATCTGGGTAATGTAAAAAATTACACTTCAGTATTTTCCGACATCAGCAGTATCAAACAATATGAAGAGCAGCTCAAACATGCAGCCCATCACGATGCATTAACGGGCCTGGCAAACAGAGTATTATTCGGAGTACACCTTGATCATAGCTTGCAAAGAGCCAGACGTAACAAGGGACGATTTGCGCTGCTATTTTTAGACCTTGATGGGTTTAAGGCGGTGAATGATTCAATGGGACATAATGCTGGCGACCAATTATTACAGTGCGTTGCCCGGCGCCTTGAAGTCTGTATCCGCGATGAAGACACCGCCGCCCGTTTTGGAGGAGATGAATTCACTGTTATTCTGGAAGAGGTTGGCCAGGCGACCGACGCGGAACTGGTAGCGGCAAAAATAATCAACGCCATTTCTGAACCCGTTGTCTTCGGTGATCAATCCGTCAGCGTTTCCGCCAGTATTGGTATTAGCCTGTACCCTGATGATGGGCAAGATGGTGAAGCGCTGTTACATGCGGCAGATTCGGCCATGTTTAGAGCCAAAAGCCGGGGCAAAAATAACTATCGTTTATACAGCCGAAGTCCTGAGGACAAGGCTGCTTCGTAGTTGATTCTTAGTTAACTCTTAGCTAAGAAATAACACTGAAAAATAAGGGTGGAAGTCGGCCGATAAGCCGGGTTCTGTCGTGGACAGTCATTCATCTGGCCAGCGTGTCACCACGTGGCTCAAGCAACCTACCCGGGAACTTATACGGGCCGCATCAATGTTCCCCTATTTGGTCTTGCTCCGAGTGGGGTTTACCCTGCCACTGTTGTTACCAACAGCGCGGTGCGCTCTTACCGCACCATTTCAACCTTACCTGTGCCCCGGTTCGAAAACCAAAGGCCATCGGCGGTGTATTTTCTGCTGCACTTTCCGTAGGCTCACGCCCCGCAGGGATTACCTGGCACTCTGCCCTATGGAGCCCGGACTTTCCTCCGTACCCGTCGCCCGAAGGTGAGAGGTACCGCGACTGTCTGGCCGACTTCCGGCCGCTACCTTACTTAAGCCCGGAGATTCTGGCAAGCCTCAATAACAAATCAAGCTATGGCGAAAAATTGTGGGTTGTTGTTGCACCTGTCGTAACGGTAACTAACGCTGCACCCACAAAAGTTACCGCCGCATCGTCGGTATTCGGGTCATCGAGGTCGGCAACGCAGGTAAGTGCAATAGTGTAATCACCCGGCTCTACATACGCCAGCGTGTAAACATAACCATTGTCGGCGGTTACCATTGTCGTCGACACGGGATCTGGATCAATGCCATCCATATCATCTGGAATCACATCACCCTCATAGAGATAAACGGCGTAGCCTGCCTCCTGGGCACTACAGTTCTGCTCATTGATGACAAATATCTGTGGATCGACCAGACCGGAAATTTCGCCGGACACATTCGCATCGACCAGACGTAGGGTGGGACGAAGAAAAAATACGGGATCCATGCTCGGGCCGTAAGTTTGGCCATTGGGTTGATGCACCGATTTGCGCAGATCAAAATCAATGGTTAAATCCAGTATTTCATTCTCCACCACATTGAATGAATTATTGAGCTTAAGTCCGGTTTGTGCACCGCTGGGGATGTGTAATTCATACCTTCCATCAGGAATGGTATCGCTATTCACAATATCGATGTAAGAATCCAGAACGCCATCAGCCACAGCATTCACCTTGAGACGAATCCAGGAATAGTGCCCCGCATCAAGCTCCAGACGCTCGAGAAGCGATTCACGCAATCCACCTTGCAAAGCCAGCAAATTGATGGTTTTGGGAGAAACATAGTCGATATCAATCCTCCCACTATCACCCTGTATTGTGACACCGGTAAATTCCACGACGACCTGATCAGCGCCGTCTACCGGGGCATCGGTAATCGAAAGCGCAAGAGTGCCGGTACCATTGCCAGCCTCGCCACCACATGCCCCCAGTAGCAATGCCAGTGCCAATATCAACACCCAACCAATTTGCAATTTCTTGTTCACACTTGAT
>JAUWLO010000166.1 GCA_030613605.1 Gammaproteobacteria bacterium
GCGTTGCGCCTTTGGGTGGCCTGGGTCTTTTTTAAATCAGGCATGCTTAAATTTAATTCCTGGGACTCTACGCTTTATTTGTTTGAATACGAATATGCCGTGCCGTTGATTCCCTATGAGCTTGCCGCCTATATGGGCACGGCAGCTGAACTCTTTTTGCCTGTGTTGTTAGCCTTTGGCCTGGCGGGTCGTTTTGGTGCAATTGCTTTGTTTGTGTTCAATATCACGGCCGTGCTTTCCTATCCGGATATTAATGCAGCGGGAATACGGGACCATCAGGTGTGGGGGTTGATGTTGCTGGTGCCGATGTTAATGGGGCCGGGTAAATTATCGGTTGATCACTGGTTAAGCAAAAAGTTTAACCTATAGTTTTTGAATGCAGAGCAGGTACTGCGCTTCATCAGGGGCCGAGTTGTTTTGTTGGGACTCCCACAGGGCGCGGCCCAGGCATTCCATGATTTGATGTTCGACCTCGTGCGGGTCTTGCAGACGCAGCAGTAGTTTTTTGTGGGCGATACTTATGCCAACGGGGCGGTCGGTGCTTACTTGCTCGCGAATGGCGATGTGCATGCCCATGTGCATGAAGGGATTGGAATCACCCATTTCGGGCAGAAAATCCCTGTCCAGAGCGTCTTCACCCTTCGACAGCAAGTCGTGATACTCGGGGTGCATGGCAACAACCTTGGAGATCAACGCCTCCAGTGGCTGCATCACTTCACCCGCCTGGTGCTTGCGCCAGGCATCGATATACATCTGCCGCAACTGGTTGCGGTCTTGTCCAAATATCATATTTTGCCCATCTATTCGTCTGTTCGTTTATTCGTAGATCTTCTGTTTAAATTCGCACAAGTCTTCGATCACACAGGAACCACAGCGTGGTTTGCGCGCCACACAAGTGTACCGACCATGCAGAATAAGCCAATGATGAGCATCGTGCATGAATTCTTCAGGCACAAACTTCAGCAGCTTTTTTTCCACTTCAAGCACGTTTTTACCGGGTGCGATCCGGGTACGGTTTGATACCCGAAAAATATGGGTGTCCACAGCGATGGTGGGTTGACCAAAAGCGGTGTTGAGGATCACATTGGCCGTTTTTCGCCCCACCCCAGGTAATGCCTCCAGATCTTCGCGATTTTCCGGAACATGACTGTGATGTTTTTCCACCAGCATTTTACAGGTTTTGATAATGTGCCTGGCTTTGCTGTTAAACAGACCAATCGTTTTGATGTAGGTCTTTAGACCATCCTCACTTAATGCCAGGATGGCCTCAGGGGTGTTCGCTACCGGAAAGAGCTTCGCAGTGGCCTTATTGACGCCCTTGTCTGTGGCCTGGGCAGACAGCACCACAGCCACTAACAGTTCAAATGGGCTCTGGTAGTTGAGCTCTGTTCTGGGCTGGGGATTTTGTTGTTGCAGACGCTGGAAAATTTGCAGGCGTTTTTGAGGGTTCATTCTGTGTGTATCGGGTCTTCAGGAGTGAAATTGTAGGGTGCTCATTCTGGCAAATTCATCGTGAGACTGAAAGCTATTGCCAGGAACGATTAAAAAACACGCTATTTCACTAGGCCCCAGAAACGTTACATAGTGTCAACTCTTTATTGTGATTATTTTACGGTTATACACATGAATGTTGAAACAGTGGTTGTCGGCGTAAAAAATCAGCAAAAAACTTGCTAAGTGCTTGAATGGCCGTTAACTAATTGAAATATAAAGAAATAACAACTGGTTAAATTGTAACCAATTTGTGAATGGCGCTCGTATTGTAGTGTAAAAATGACTTTTCCATAATGTTGTCCACAAAGTTATCCACAGGTTTTGTGGATAAGCAATAAAGCGTTTGCAGGACATGGGGTTAGCGACTTTTAGTGATAAGACTTGTGAACCAATAGAGCTAAAACGGATATTAAAACAAAATGCAGGATGGATTGTTGAGTGAGATTTAGCCGACATTTTTTATACGCGCGTTCAACCACAGGGCTTTACTTTTTGCAGCGCACTGATGATTTTCTCCTCCATAAATAAACGAACGGCGCATGACATTCGGGCAATGATTTTAGGGTAAAGTTGGCTCATGCCCCCCGCAAAAATTTACTGGCGCCTTGCCGTACCTTCACCCTTACGTCGTAGCTTCGATTACCTCCCATCGGCAGGGTCTGATGGTGGATCATCCCCGGGCTGTCGGGTGCGGGTTTCGTTCGGTCGGACTACGGCGGTTGCGGTGCTGCTGGAACATGCTGAGAGCACGCCCGTGGCAAGCCATCGTCTCAAATCGGCGCAGGAAGTGCTGGATAAAGAGCCGCTGTTTTCGCCAGAGTTATTGGCGCTTCTCAAGTGGGCGAGTACTTACTACCAGTATCCGATCGGTGAGGTGGTCAACAATGCCTTACCTGCCATTCTCAGACAGGGCAAACCAGCCGAAGCAAAGGGTGAATCATGTTGGCGCCTAACCGTTGAAGGTCGTGAGGTGAAACCTGAGTCAGTCACACGTGCACCAAAACAGGCCGCCCTGTTGCAGTTGTTAGCCACCAGTGAGGATGGCTTGCTGGCCAGGGATATCGATGCTGTACAAAGCAACTGGCGCGCGGTGATGCGGTCATTGCAGAAAAAAGGCTGGGTCAGTGTCGAGACACAGGTTCCAAAATCGAAGTCAGTCTTGAAGACGGACACCAGCGAAAGTTTTGAAGGTGTTGGTTCTAAAATAGCCACACCGGTTTTAAACAGTGACCAGCAGAAAGCTGTTGAAGCGGTGACAGTAAAGCTGGGTGTGTTTGGTGTTTATTTGCTCGACGGCGTGACTGGCAGTGGCAAAACTGAAGTGTATTTGACCATCATCGAGGAAGTGCTGGCCCGCGGAGAACAGGCGCTGATACTGGTGCCCGAGATTGGTCTGACGCCGCAGTTGGTCAGCCGTTTTAAAGAGCGCTTCCAGGCGCGTTATGAAACGCCGGTTGTGGTGCTGCATTCTGGCCTGTCAGACAATGAGCGACTCAGCGCCTGGTTGAAAGCAAAAGAGGGCGAGGCACCGATTGTTATTGGTACTCGCTCAGCGGTGTTTATCCCGTTGGCAAAACCGGGTGTGATTATTCTTGATGAAGAACACGACCTGAGTTTTAAGCAGCAGGAGGGGTTTCGTTATTCCGCCCGTGACGTGGCAGTGAAGCGCGGCCAGCTGGAACAACTACCCGTCATTCTCGGTTCGGCAACACCGTCGCTGGAGAGTCTCGAAAACGCCAGACAAAAACGTTATCAGCTGCTGGTGTTACCCGAGCGTGCCGGAGCGGCCAGTCATCCCGAAATCGCTGTCATCGATGTGCGCAAACAACCCATGGCCGATGGGTTGTCATCCGCGTTGGTGAATGCCATGTCTCGCCACCTAAAAAATGGTGGCCAGGTGCTGTTGTTTTTGAACCGACGTGGATTTGCTCCGGTACTGCTTTGCCATGATTGCGGTTGGGTATCAAAGTGCAAACGCTGCGATGCTCACATGACGTTATTTTTTGACAGGGGTAGCAAACGTTTACGTTGTCATCATTGTGGTTCGGAGCGACCAGCCGATCCAGAATGCCCGGATTGCAGCAGTACTGAATTGAGACCCGTGGGCACCGGAACCGAGCGTCTGGAAGAAGCACTGGCTTTGCAGTTCCCCGACGTGGGCATTGCGCGCATTGATAGAGATACCACCCGCCGTAAAGGAGCGATGCAATCCTTACTCGATAGTGTGCATGATGGCAGCAAGCGCATACTCGTGGGCACCCAAATGCTGGCCAAGGGGCACCACTTTCCCGATGTCACCCTGGTGGGCATCATCGATATCGATCAGGGTTTATTCAGTGCTGATTTTCGGGCCACCGAACGCATGGCTCAGCTTATTGTGCAAGTCGCTGGGCGAGCAGGACGGGCAGAGAAAGCGGGGCAGGTGCTGATTCAAACCCACTATCCCGATCACCCCTTGCTCAAGGTGTTGCTCGATGAAGGCTATGGCAGTTTTGCCAGCAAAGCGTTAGATGAACGTCGTTTAGCCGAGTTACCACCATATCAATACATGGCGTTGCTGCGAGCCGAGGCGGTTAACGGAGACTTGCCCTTACAATTTTTGCGGCACGCTCGCGAAATGGCAGAGCCCATATCTGCAGGGGCTGGCAACGTTCTATTGCTCGGGCCAATCCCGGCTCCCATGGAAAAACGGGCAGGACGAATACGGGCGCAGTTGTTATTGCAGTCGTCATCACGCGCGGAGTTACATAATTTGTTAACTCCCTGGCTACAACAACTGGAATCTTCAAAGCTGGGGCGAAAGGTGAGATGGTCCATTGATGTGGACCCGCAGGAGATGTTTTAAAAAGAACAACGTATGGAGAACGTTTATGGCAAATATTAAGGGACAGACACCCAACACTTTACCCGAGAAGGAACCAACCACGCGCCTTGTGGCGATGCCGAGAGACACCAATGCCGCCGGAGATATTTTTGGCGGCTGGATTATGTCGCAGGTTGATCTGGCGGGTTCCATTGTGGCGCTTCGAAATGCGGGCAAACGAGTCGTAACCGTGGCGGTGAATTCCTTTTTGTTTAAAAAACCCGTTTACGTAGGCGATCTCATCAGCTGTTATGCCGAGGTACAAAAAACCGGTAAGACTTCATTGACAGTTTTTGTAGAAGTTTACGCAGAACGTAA
>JAUWLO010000016.1 GCA_030613605.1 Gammaproteobacteria bacterium
CGAGGTAGTAGCGCCGCCGATCATCAGCGGAATGTTCATCTTCAAACGCTGCATCTCGGACGCGATGTGCGACATCTCTTCCAGCGAGGGTGTGATCAAACCGGACAGGCCGATGATGTCGACGTTATGTTCCACCGCCGCATCGAGAATTTTCTGCGCGGGCACCATCACGCCAAGGTCAATGATTTCAAAGTTGTTGCACTGCAACACCACGCCAACGATATTCTTACCGATGTCGTGCACGTCGCCTTTGACGGTGGCCATGAGAATTTTACCGGCGCTTTGCGTATTGCCATCTTTTTCTGCTTCGATAAATGGCAGCAAATGCGCTACGGCCTTTTTCATTACCCGCGCGCTTTTCACCACTTGCGGCAGGAACATTTTGCCGTCGCCGAATAGATCACCCACCGTATTCATGCCGTCCATCAACGGGCCTTCGATGACTTGAATGGGGCGATCAAAACTCAAACGTGCTTCTTCGGTGTCTTCGACCACAAAGGTGTCGACGCCTTTCACCAAGGCATGTTCGATACGTTTGCCCACCGGCCAACTGCGCCACTCCAGATCTTCTTTTTTCTTTTCTTTGCCGCCGCCCTTAAATTGGTCGGCGATATCCAACAGGCGATCGGTGGCATCTTCGCGGCGATTGAGCACCACATCTTCCACCCGTTCGCGCAGCTCCGCGGGCAGGTCATCGTACACGGCCAGCATGCCCGCATTGACGATGCCCATGTCCATGCCGGCTTTGATGGCGTGATACAGGAATACCGAATGAATCGCTTCGCGCACGGGATTGTTGCCGCGGAAAGAGAACGACACGTTGGATACGCCACCGGATATTAACGCATGCGGCAGGGTGTTTTTGATCTCGCGGGTGGCGTTGATGAAATCCACCGCGTAGTTGTTGTGTTCTTCGATGCCGGTGGCGATGGCAAAAATATTCGGATCGAAAATAATGTCTTCCGGCGGTAGTCCGACTTCGTTGACCAAAATATCGTAGCTGCGTTTGCAGATTTCCACTTTGCGCTCGAAGGTGTCGGCCTGGCCGGTTTCGTCGAAGGCCATCACCACCACTGCGGCGCCGTATTTGCGACACAGATTGGCATGATGCACAAAGGCATCTTTACCTTCCTTCATGGAAATAGAATTAACGATGCCTTTGCCCTGGATGCACTTCAGCCCGGCTTCGATGATTTCCCATTTGGAGGAATCCACCATGATGGGGATGCGTGAAATGTCCGGTTCGGAGGCGACCAAATTTAAATACGTGGTCATCGCCGCTTTGCCGTCGAGCATGGCCTCGTCCATGTTGACGTCGATCACTTGCGCGCCGTCTTCCACTTGCTCACGGCACACGCTCAACGCTTCTTCGTATTGTTCTTCGAGAATCAGTCGTTTGAATTTGGCCGAGCCGGTGACGTTGGCGCGTTCGCCGACGTTGACGAACAGACTGTCCGCGCCGATGTTTTGTGGCTCCAGTCCGGAGAGTCGGCACTCCACCGGGCGGTCCGGCATTTGCCGCGGCTTGATGTCTTTTACCGCCTCGGCAATGGCGCGGATAAAATCGGGAGAGGTGCCACAGCAGCCGCCGACGATGTTCAAAAAGCCGCTTTCCGCCCACTCTTTAATGTGTCCGGCCATGTTTTCCGGGGTGTCGTCGTAACCGGTTTCGGACAGCGGATTCGGCAGCCCGGCGTTGGGATGCACGTTGACATTCATCCGCGCGATGCGGCTCATTTCTTCCACGTAGGGACGCAGTTTGTCGGGGCCCAGCGCGCAGTTGAGGCCGATGCTCACCGGATTGATGTGCACCAGCGAATTATAAAAGGCCTCGACGGTTTGCCCGGTGAGCGTGCGACCGGATTCGTCGGTAATCGTGCCGGAGATCATCACCGGCCATTTGCGACCTTGTTCTTCAAAGAAAGAATGCACCGCAAAAATCGCTGCCTTGGCATTGAGCGTGTCGAAAATGGTTTCGATCAAAATGATATCGGCGCCGCCCTCGATCAGGCCGCTGATCGCTTCGCTGTAGGTTTCCACCAGCGCATCGAAGGAGATGTTGCGGAAACCGGGGTCGTTCACATCGGGCGAGATGGAGCAGGTTTTGCCGGTGGGGCCGAGCACCCCGGCGACGAAGCGTGGTTTGTCGGCTGTGGAAAATTTATCGCAGGCCTCGCGCGCCAGTTTGGCACCGGCGATGTTGAGCTCGTGCACCAGTTCCTGCATGCCGTAATCTTCCATGGACACGGCGGTGGAATTAAACGTGTTGGTCTCGATGATGTCGGCACCGGCATCGAGATATTGCTCGTGAATTTCGCGGATGATCTGCGGCTGGGTGATGCTCAACAGGTCATTATTGCCCTTGATGTCCGAAGGCCAATCGGCAAAACGCTCGCCACGGTAATCCGCTTCTTCCAGCTTGTAGCGCTGGATCATAGTGCCCATCGCCCCATCGAGAATGAGGATCTGGTCGTTGAGGCGTTGTTCGAATTCGGTCATGTCTGTCGCTCGGTTCAGCTGTCTTGCCCGGTGAACAGGGCGGGAGTATCAAAAATAGCCGCGAATTTTAACACGCCTGAACAGACAGCGCCCGACCTGTGAGACAGGCCGGGCGTTGTGTTGAAGGATGAGATTAGTAGAGAGTCAGCACTGCTCCCAGGGTAAATTATGAAACCGCCAGCCGCCGAGCGTTGAGCGCTTATGATCGTCATCCAGCTCGCCTTCAAATCCTTCCAGTACGTTATAGACATCCGGGAAGCCTTCTTTTACCAGAACCTCGCCCGCTTCCTGGGAGCGTTTACCACTTCGGCAAATGAGCACCACGGGGGAGGTGTCTTCTTTGTGATGGCTAAGCCCTCCCAGCATGAGCTGACGTACCTGGGGGGCAAAGTGTTCGTTGATTGTCCAATCTGGTTCGTCGATCCAGGCCAGGTGAACGGCGCCTTTGGGGTGGCCTACAAACAGGAATTCCATTGAAGATCGAACGTCGATGAGCACGGCCCCGGGGTTGGATTCCAGTAATTCATAGGCCTCTGCGGGGCTGATCCCCTTGACGGTATTCTCACTCATGATAGTTATTTCCTGGTTGTTGTAATTTATATTATATGCCAATAAGTAATATTTATGAATAGTCTGACGCAACAATAAACAGACCAGCAGCCCCTTCCGTGCTCGTCCCACCAAAGTTTAGCTGAAAGGGTACACTATGCGGCCATGAAACCCCTTGAAAATCCAGTTCCTCAGTTTCAGTTAGTGCCTCCCAAGTCGTTGATGCGTCCAGTGGGACGCGCGATCAAGGATTTCGACATGATCCGAGAAGGTGACCGTCTGCTGGTTGGTGTCTCTGGAGGCAAAGATTCTCTCACCCTGTTGCACATTCTGCGTCATCTGCAAACGTATGCCCCCGTTCATTTTGAGTTAGCGGCTATGACGGTTGATCCGCAGGTAGAAGGCTTTGATCCGTCCGTCCTTAAAGTTTATATGGCTGATTTAGGTATTCCCTATTTTTATCAACCTTCTGCCATTGAAGAACGGGCGAGAGAGCAAATGGGAAACGATTCTTTTTGTGCATTTTGCTCGCGTATCAAGCGTGGTGTTATGTACCGAACAGCTCGTGACGAAGGGTATAACGTGCTTGTTTTGGCACAACATCTTGATGACCTGGCGGAGAGTTTTTTGATGTCTGCGTTTAATGGCGGCCAGTTGCGTACCATGAAAGCACATTATAAAAATGATAATGATGATGTACGTATCATTCGGCCACTGGTTTATGTGCGCGAGAGTCAAACGGCTGCTTTTGCGCTGGAAGCAGATTTGCCTGTTATACCGGATAGTTGTCCAGCCTGTTTTGAGTTGCCTGCGCAGCGTCAACGTATGAAGGAATTGTTGGCTAACGAAGAAGCCAGCAATAAAGGTTTGTTTAAGAGTTTATTGACAACGCTTAAGCCAATAATGGATTCCCGTTATTACGCCTCTTCATCCTCGAACAAAAATTAAATCATTATGATCCGTGCATTCCTGGCAAAACTTTTATTACGAATAATTTCATGGTTCCCGCTATCATTTACACATGTGCTGGGCCGGTTATTGGGCAGATTTTTTAATAGTTTTTCAAATGAATTAAGCAGGATAGCTCGAAGAAATATTGAGTTATGTTTTCCGGAATTAAATGAGCAGCAGAGAAGTGATCTGGTGCGCGAAAGTTTAATGCAGACGGGTATGGCAATTTTAGAGTGTGGAGCGTTATGGCTATGGCCAGTGGAACGAGTACTCAAAAAAGTTCGAAAAGTGTCAGGCTGGGAACTAATGGAAAAAGCCAGGGCAGAAGGCAAAGGAGTTGTTTTTGCCGCTCCGCATTTGGGGGCGTGGGAAGTGATTGGCCTGTATAGCGCAAAACGTAGCCCTATGACCTGTATGTATCGCCCTCCAAGACTTACCGGGCTGGATCAGTTGATTCGTAAAGGGCGTGGGCGTTCCGGGGTGGCGCTTGTGCCAACAGATGCTGGCGGTGTGCGTGCCCTGTATAAGGCTTTGTCTCGTGGCGAGATAGTGGGTATTTTACCAGACCAGGATCCCGGTCGTGGAGCTGGTGTGTTTGCACCTTTTTTTGGTATTGATGCTAACACCATGACCTTATTACCTCGTCTTGCAGGTAAATCTAACACCACAGTTTTTATGGCTTACGCTGAACGATTATCAAAAGGACGCGGTTATCATATCCATATACTACCTGCTCCTGGTTGTTTGGCGGATAAGGATTCTGTTTTGGCCGCAACGTGCTTGAATAATGCTGTTGAAAAGTGTGTGCGTGCCTTGCCTGGCCAATATCAGTGGGCTTATCGGCGGTTTAAGAATCGTCCTGAAGGAGAAAAAAAATTATACGGTTGAGAACCTTTTGCAAATGTGGAATGAGCGTCAATTTACTTGGCGTCAAAAACAATTTCAAATTTAAGTGTAATTGATCTAATTGGTTTGTAATCGTTCTCTATTGGATGGTTTATTGCTGGAATAACCTCAAAATATAACCACTTTTTATGAATTTGTTGTCTGTATCGCAGCAACAAAAAATGATTTGTGGCATGAATATCAGGTTCTGAGATGCCTCTGGTGCCAATTTGGTAGGCAATGGATTTACGTTTGTTAATGTTCTGGAACAAGATTAAATTTTGTCCAAGATCAAAATAATTATTAATGTTGAGCCATGTGGCTTCTGTTGTAGCCCGGAAAAGTAAATTCTTTGTTAGAGTGTGATCAATATCCAGGCGAGTTGTTTCGCCAGCCCCTTCTGAATTAAACCAGAATATACTTTCAGTTATTCTGTAGGTCCATTGGTCGTAGTCAATAAAGCGTCGTATTCTAAATCGAGCAAATGGATCAATTCCTGAGTGAAAACGAATACCAGCGACGTTAGTTATTCGCCATTTGTCTGTGTATTTTTGAATATAACGCAAAGCAATAGATTGTTCCTGTTCTTCAACAGCTTTGCTAATGGAGGTTTGTTGCGCATCTCCTTCATCTTCATCATTACTTTCGATGAATAATTGCAGTCTTTGCTGTGTTTTTGGTATGTCCAGCTTGGCCTTAATTTGTGCATCATAAAGTGGTTTATCGTCTTCAAAATAGGTTTGTAGTAAATGTAGCTTGATGTAACTTCCTTGTTTTTCGTCATAGATGCGATCATCAGCAAAAAAATTATCAATCCAGTTGGCGAAGCGAGTTACCTGTCGTGAGGCTGTGTCACGATAGCTGTCATAACTTTCTAGAACCCCAATGGATGGTAGCGGCTCTTCAGTTTTATATTCCGCATATGTTGGCGAGAACATAAACAGTAAAGCAAAAAAGATAAGAATATTTTTATGGCAGGATTGTGATGAATATGTGGGAAACAAAAAATATCTACCTGTACCTTAAAGTTTATGTCAGATATATACGGCACACCCGATTTTAGTAATAAAAACGCCGTGGTGGATAGGCATAATATCCTGATTTTATTTTATTTTGATTTGTTTTTTTCCGCGAGTAGTACCGATTGTGTGGTTTTGAGCACACTATCCGGGGTAAGGCTCATGGAATCGATGCCAAGATCCACAAGAAATTCTACCATCTCCGGATGGTCAGAGGGAGCCTGGCCGCAAATACCGGAATGTTTATTGTTGCGCTTTGCGCCTTCTACAACCATTTGTATCATGATTTTAACGCCAGGGTCGCACTCATCAAAGTCGAAGGCTATGGCTTCTGAATCACGGTCGACTCCTAAAACTAGTTGGGTGAGGTCATTGGAGCCGATGGAAAAACCATCAAACAGTTCGGCAAAGGCATCGATCTGGATCACGTTGTTGGGGATTTCACACATGATATAAATTTCCAGGTCGTTTTCACCCTGCGTGAGACCATATCCAGCCATGGCTTCCAGTACTTTTCTGCCTTCGTCTACTCGTCTGCAAAAGGGAATCATCAGTTTTACATTAGATAAGCCCATGGTGTTGCGAACGCGTTTCATCGCCTGGCACTCCAGAGCAAAACTTTCAGCGTAATCGGGATGGGTGTAACGTGCAGCTCCTCGTAAGCCCAGCATGGGATTAGCCTCTATTGGTTCAAAATCCTCGCCGCCTAATAACTTCGCATATTCATTAGTTTTGAAATCGGAGAGGCGAACAATAACGGGCTTGGGCCAGAAGGCGGCCGCAATAGTGGCGACACTTTCAGAAAGTTTTTGTACAAAATAATCGGCACCATTATTAAAGCCTGCAAATAACGATTCGACTGCCTGGCGTTGAGCGGTGTCACTAATTTTCTCAGGATGCAGGAGAGCCATGGGGTGGGCTTTGATCGATTGAGTAATTATAAATTCCAGTCGCGCCAGGCCAACACCATCATTGGGTAAAAAGCTGGTGGTAAAGGCAAGCTCAGGATTACCCAGGTTGACCATGATCTTCGTGTCGGGTTTTTCTAAATCGGATAGGTCGGTACATTCAATATCAAAGGCTAACTTGCCTTCATATACGCGTCCTTGCGCGCCTTCAGCGCAGGAAATGGTAATGTTTTCGTCGTTGGTAATGTTGTCGCTGGCGTTATTGCAGCCTACCACCGCGGGTATACCTAATTCGCGGGCAATGATGGCAGCATGACAAGTTCTGCCGCCGCGGTTGGTTACAATGGCTGCCGCAATTTTCATTACCGGTTCCCAGTCCGGTGTGGTGATGTCGGCGACTAATACCTCACCGGGTTGGAATTCATGCAGGTGTGATACATCGTGAATGTATCGAGCACGGCCGGAGGCGATTTTTGTGCCAATGGCATTACCGCGCGCCAGAATTTTTCCTTCTTCACGCAGCCGGTATTGTTCCAGTATTTGTTTGTGCTGTTGCGAGGCTACTGTTTCCGGGCGTGCTTGCACAATATATAACTCCCCATCGATTCCATCTTTGGCCCATTCAATATCCATCGGGCTGTCAAACCCGGCTTTGGCGCTGTAATATTTTTCAATCTTGATGGCATCATCGGCCAGCTTCAGCACTTCATCGTCGCTAATGCAATAACGGCGTCGGTCTGCATCGGGGACGGTAATATTGTGTGTGGTGCCTTTGCTGTCGTCTGCAGAATAGATCATTTTGATATTTTTGCTGCCGCAGTGGCGGCGTAGTACGGCACGGTGACCTTGTGCGAAGGTGGGTTTGTGTACATAAAACTCATCCGGCTCTAACGTGCCTTGCACGACGTTTTCGCCCAGACCATAGGCGCCGGTAATATACACGACATCCCGAAAACCGGTTTCGGTATCCAGAGTAAACATCACGCCACTGGAGGCAAGGTCTGAGCGCACCATCTTCATTATCCCAACCGATAAACCGATTTTGAAATGGTCAAAGCCCTGGTCGATACGGTAGTGAATGGCGCGATCGGTAAAAAGGCTGGCAAAACATCGACGACAGGATTCCAGCAGTTGTTCATCACCTATGATGTTTAAGTAGGTTTCCTGCTGACCCGCAAAACTGGCTGTCGGTAAATCTTCAGCAGTGGCCGAGCTCCGCACGGCCACACTCATTTCAGTTCCATACTCGGCTTGTAATTGATGAAAGGCCTGCAAAATCTCTTTTTTTAAATCTTCGGGAAGGGGTGTGTCGACAATGATTTTTCGTGCGCGAGATGCACGTTGTGCCAGGTCTGTAACGTCATCCGGGTTCAATCCATCTAAAGCAACATGGAGTTCATCTCGAATATTGCCCTGGGTTAATCCCTTCTGATCTAAAACCAAATGGTAGGCTTCGGCAGTGATGGCAAAACCATTGGGTATTTTAATGCCCTGTGGTGCCAGTCCCCGGATCATTTCTCCCAGTGAGGCATTCTTGCCGCCCACCAGGGGAATGTCATCAATGGTGATTTCATTAAACCAGCGGATGTACTTCGATGATGTTTGCATGCGCCCACTGTATCAAATGTTTTGCTGTGCCCTTGAAATGAACAGGATTCTGTCATTGAGTATAGTGTAAGGCGGGTATTAAAAGGGGGGCAAAAAGAACCCCGGCGGTAGGGGGTCCACCAGGGTTTTTTCCAGAGTACGCTCTGAAGAGAACTCAGAGATTTTGGAAAAACGCTAAAGCCAGTACTTAAGTCCAGTACCTAAATTTTGGTGCTATAGCGTTGGTAGGCAGAAAATATCTTTCTGCTCCAGTAAGTTTAACTGCAGCCTTTTGGACGGGGCAGGCCGCCAATCTTGTTGGCAGATTTGATTAGGCCGTAGGGAAACAGGCTATAGATGTATTTGCTGTCACTTCGGTCCTTGCCGTATTTCTTTTTCATAATCTTGGAAAAAGCGCGTGGTTCGCAGACTTTGCCGGTCTCCTGAAAAAAGTCACGGGCTTCGTTGATGATGTCCCAGTGCTCATCGGTGAGTTCCACTTTCTCATTTTTAGCAATGGCGTGGGCCAGGTCCACACTCCATTCATTCAGATTTTCCAGCCAGCCCGCTTCGCTGAGCTGGATAATTTTGCCATCGACTTCTGCTTGCATCTTGTTACTCCAGGTAATGGGTTTTGACTAAGGTTTACTTGGCCATATTGTAGCCTAAAACCAAGCATTATAGTCAAGTATACCCTTTGGGGTATTTCCATACATAAATAATGGGAATTAGGTTGAAGTTTAGCGTCGCTCTCGCATTTTTCGCTCTGCCGTCATGGGCAAAAAATTTAATGAAATCTTGTTTTTGTCCGATTAGGCACTATATTAGCATTTAATGAATTACTAAGTCGTTTTTTTAAGATAATTTTTACTAAATAGTCCTGAGGTGTTGTCATGGTGTTAGAAGTCACAAAAGAGAATTTTGTCGAGGTTATTGAAGGTAACGATATTGTCGTGGTGGATTTTTGGGCGCCCTGGTGCGGGCCTTGCAGGTCTTTTGCACCCATTTTTGAGGCGGCTGCAGAGGCTAACCCGAATGTGGTTTTTGCCAAGATTAATACCGAAGATCAGCAGGAGCTGGCTGGCCATTTCCAGATTCGTTCTATTCCTACCCTGATGGTATTTCGCCAGAAAGTTATTGTTTTCTCTCAGCCTGGTGTAATGCAAGAGGGCGCATTGGCTAAACTGGTGGCAGGGATAGAGGCGCTGGATATGGATGCAGTACACAGGGATATTGCCGCTCAGGAGGCTGAAGCTGTAGCAGCGACTGCCTGATTTTGACCATGGATTTGTACATGGGCAGATAAATGCTCGGTCTCCGTTCCAGGCTCGACCCTATCGATTCCATCCATGGAATCGTCCCGCATTATCTGCATTTCCCACATCCATGTGGGTCATGTACAAGTGTCGCGTAAGGCCATGGATGGCCGTAGCGACGGGTCTTTCTCTACCTCGTTACCTATTTGCTCAACAAACAGTCCTTGGCGAGATTAATTTTGGTCGCCAGATAATCAGACCCCCCCTTGTCTGGATGCAGTTTATGCATAAGGCGCCGGTGTGCCTGGGTAATTTCCTGTTCACTGGCGTTTTTCTCCACGCCCAGAATCTCCCGTGCCTCATCCAGCGTCATGCTGTCTGAAGTCGGGGCAGCAGCTTCATTATTTGTTTGAGTCTCTGTTTGTTGGCGCCATTCGGAATGGCAACGGTCCAGATAGGCTTCCAGCAGCGAGGCAGATTCAGGGTCGAACCGTCGGCATTCTGAATACAGGTTAAGCAACTCGTCCAGATTGAGTTGGCTGAGCAGTCGGTCTTCATAACCCCCATCCAGAACCTCGCCATCCATCTCTCCGCTATCGTGATCCAGCGTCATACGAAGGAAGCGGGTTTCTACCGTTGATGTCTGCCCGGTTTTGGGTGCCTGGTAAGATTGTTTTGCCTGATAGCGCCCATAAACATTTTTTGCCAGCGGTAAAAAGCGGAGTAAACCAAATGCACGTCGGGCAAATGGCAGTACAGCAGCACCTGCAGCAATCACCCAGTGCAAACGTCCGGTAGCTGCGAGGCCGATTAAAACAATTGCAACACCCCAAAGCGCGGCTTGCTTAAGTGCGCGGCTGACTTGTTCGGGAGGCGTACGCATAAACCAGCGATAGCCCAGCCACGCGAGAAAGAGTAGAGCAACAAGGATAACTAGTCTTGGCATATTTCTTGTGACATTTTATTAGTAAAAAGACTCGATGTTTATTTCTGTTTGCCGAGTTTGAGTATCACACTGCCATGGCTGGCGTGAAAATTTTCCAGCGCTTTGTGCCCGCCAGCGGCGTACACAGCAACGGCACTGAGCAGATCTCGTAATTGTTTGGCGCTGCCTGCATCGAAGGGGCAATAAGCTCCACCGGATAAGTGCGCGATTTGTAAAAAGGCTTTTGCGGCCATGGGGTCGTGTCCCTCCTGAAACATAAAAACCGGGATACCCAGCAGACCTAACTCACCGGCGGTGTGGCCGAGTTTGTCGATGTCTTCTTCTACGCTATCACCAATAAATACCAGGGCATTTATTTTTGCTGCCCTTGGTTTAGAGGCTGATTTGGCGCTAGTTTTCGCTTCGCTGATGCAGTGTTTGAGTATCCTGTTGATCTGGGTGTGCCCGGCGGCGCAATGCACAGCGGACATTTGACGCAGCAGTTGATCGGTATTACTCAGCCACGGGCTGGCGTGGAATTCGGCAAAGCCACGGTAATAACAGAGCTGAATTTCAAGGCCGCCCAGGTTTGCTGTTTCGCTGAACATTTGTGCCTGCAGGTGTGAGGCATGATCCCAGCTGGGCTCGCGACTGGCGGTGGCGTCCATTGCAAAAATCAGCCGACCTTTGTTGCCTGACGTTGTGGCCGCAGGGGTGGCGCGTACTTTGGTAAGAAAAGCATTGACGTCTGCCGTGCTGGATTTACTTGGTAGTTTTTTATTAGGGTTGTCGCTCATGCTGGATCCGATCTATTCGCTGACCGGTTTTACCATTGAAGCTGCCTGTTTGGCGCGTTTAAGTGCATCCTCAATAGAATTGCCACTCTTGTTGTTGCCATAAGCCAGCGCCACGCCCATACGTCTACGGGCAAAAGATTCCGGTTTACCAAACAGACGCAAATCTGTCTGTGGCACGCGCAAGGCTTCGTCGATGCCGGTGAAGGCGATACCTTTTTTTTCCAGCCCGCCGTAAATCACCGCGCTGGCGCCGGGTTCCCGTAACGAGGTGTCGACAGGCAGGCCGAGTATGGCGCGTGCATGCAATTCAAACTCATTTTGGGCCTGGGTGGCCATGGTGACCATGCCGGTATCGTGCGGGCGGGGGCTGACTTCGCTAAACCAGACGTCATCACCCTTGATGAATAATTCCACGCCAAACAGACCGCGACCACCTAGCTGCCCGGTGACGGCTTCAGCAATTTCACGTGAACGGGTGAGTGCCTTTTTGCTCATGGGCTGGGGTTGCCAGCTTTCAACATAGTCGCCGTTGACCTGTTTGTGTCCAATAGGTTCGCAAAAAACCGTTTGCACTTCCCCGTTTTTATTCTCCTGGTAACTTAGGGCCCTTACGGTAAGCAGTGTGATTTCGTAATCGAAGTCGATCATCTCTTCGACGATGACGCGGTTGTGACTCACACGTCCTCCGCTCATGGCGTAGTCCCAGGCTTTGCTTACGTCTTCTGGTTCGAGGATGGTGGATTGCCCTTTGCCGGATGATGACATGACCGGTTTAACAATACAGGGGTAACCAACGCCGCCATCAATCGCCATCTGTAACTCGTTGAGTGATTCCGCAAAGGCATAACGCGAAGTGGGAATTTTAAGCTCTTCCGCCGCCAAACGGCGAATACCTTCACGATTCATGGTGAGTTGCGTGGCACGTGCGGTAGGAATAACTTCCGCTAGCCCTTCGGCTTCGATCTCGGCCAGCATGTTGGTATCAATGGCCTCAATTTCCGGCACAATGAGGTGGGGCTGTTCTAGTTTGACCAGTGCTTTAAGTGCATCACCATCAGTCATATTGATTGTGTGAGAGCGATGGGCGACCTGGTGGCCTGGGGCATTGTCGTAACGATCAACGGCAATCACTTCAACCCCCAGTCGTTGTAACGCGATAATCACTTCTTTGCCCAGTTCGCCGCTACCCAATAGCATGACCTTTGTTGCGCTTTTAGAAAGAGGTGTGCCTATTTTCATTTTTTTGCCTTAATGTGCGCCAGAGGATTTTTGTACTGACTGATAAAATACGCCGATGGCGGTGGCGAGTTGTTCCGAACGTTCCGGTTTGCGAAAGTCTTCTTTTATGAGCTGACGCAATCCTGGTAAAAATAGTAAGTCGGCCATGATGCCATTGAAAGCCTGTTGACCAGAATCACACGACGCCAGATTCTCGAGAAAACTAAATCGTAATGCAGAATCTTCCAGTGTTTCCCACGCGCGTCCGCCGATGGCGGCCAATACTTCCACATTGCGGCCGGTTGGATTTTTTAACACAGATTGAATGGTGATGATGACGGTGTTTCGATCTGTGCTATGCGATAGCCCGCGAATACCAGCAGCAACCTCTATAGCATTTTCGTCTTTTAACGCTTTACTGATACGTTCTGCAATAGCCTGTGTGAGAGTTTTGTCGAGTGCATTGTTTTCAAGGCAGCTACATAAGGCCGCAAATGGGGTGGTCGGTATGTGCGGGATTGCCTGTGCTAATGTTTGAGCATTATTGCGTTTATAAAAATTAGGGCCATCAGAGTTTTCCTCATCAAGTCGTGCCACGACATCGGCAATACCCTGCAAACCAACAAAATTCCATTGTTCAAACCCGGGTTTACCCGTGAAGTAATCCCTGGCATGTGCGTAAAATTGACTTGCGGGGGCTTCTGTTTGTTTTGATATTTTGGCATGAAATACGGCCATGCGATCTTCGCGTGGGGTAAAACCATGAGGATTGTCGTCTGGTGTTGGCTGCTGGGATTCTTTATCTAATGCGTCATTTAATGTCTCGTCTAACTGTTTAATGACATGACGTAAGAAATCATCGCGTGCGGCTTGTTGCAGCAGTCCCTGTTCATCCAGTGGTAATTTGACGAACCAGATATTGTGGGAAGGGGCTGTCTGGTCGTTGGTCACGGTCTGAGGGTATTGAAACAGAATGCCTAACCAGGCTGCTTGCAGAAACGGTTGTGGATAGGGTATCTCGGCCGTTTCAAAACGGCGCATAACATCGAGTGGGATTTCCGCCACACGACGACCCATGTCGAAAAAACTTACCTGGGCACCGCCCTGTTCCAGGAAATCGCAAATAGTTAATGGGTTGTTCATCAGGCGATTTTAGCAAACGACGGGGTAACAAACGACCGCCTGGATTATTTTCTAACGAAGCCCTTTTCCCGAACTAAACACTCGCTAAGTAAATTTTTAGTAGAGCAGGTCAGTTTCTTGAGCGATAGCCAAATTCACCCACCCAGGTATCTTTTTGATAATCGATCCTTAGCCAGTGGGGGATATAGGCTTTGGTATTGGTGATGGGGAAGTCGGTGAGCGGTGGCTCATCACCCTCGTAGTCTTTGCCGCAGGCTTTTGTCATCACGGGGCGAAAACGGATTCGCATGCGGTCATTGAGTCGGGCTTCCAGTGAGGGTTTTTCATCTGTGCTATTGCTTACGTCAGTAAAACGAACTTGCTTACGAATCAGACAGCTGAAATAAAGTTCCATTTCGACGGCCAGTGGTTTGATGCGACGACTGAGGGCATTGCGTGCAGTTTCGCTAAGGGTGACATCAACAGATTTGCCTAATAGTTCAATGCTGTGATTCAGTGTCATTTCCATAACAAGCATGATGGGCCACCTCATTGGTTAAGTTCTGTATGACTCATTGTAGTCACAAAAGGTCATCTGTGTCTTTAGACTTATTACCGTTGATTGCGTTACAGAGTGTGGTATGGAAATTGAGGATAATATGTAGGTAATACCCCCTATTTCTGTTTTTCGGATATTGATTGCAAGCTTGTTAATTAACTTTTTAGAAATAAAGTGTGAACCCTGCTGGATATTGAGTTTTTATAAAAATAAGAAGGAATCAGAGAAATGTTTATCGTTGCTTGGCTTCACTGACACGCAAAGTGCGGCCACAGAATTCTGTGCCATCGAGTTTTTTAATGGCGATTAGTGCTCCATTGCCTTCCATTTCAACAAAACCGTAACCGCGGGGGCGACGGGTTTCGCGATCGGTCATGATTCGCACCGAGTCTACCCGGCCATATTGTCCGAACAGGTCACTCAAAGCATTGCGCCGTGCACTGTAGGCCAGGTTACCAACGTAGAGGCTGATGATTTCACTGTCGCCTGCAGACTTGGACGACGGTTTTTTGCTTTTGGTTTTTGAGGAAGGCACAACAAAAACGCCGACCAAATGCCCAATAAACAGACCAACGGCAAGAATAATGGCGCTGTTCGATGTGCCCTGTGCCCGCATAAGTGCGAAGGCCAGGCCAGCCAACAGACCGGCGATAATTAAGCTACCAATGTATTGAAGGAAAGAGGGTGCTTTAAATGTCATTATTTTTAGTACTCGTTCTTTTAATGGCTATTAAGAAATTGTTTATGAGTTAGTGAGCATGGCTGTAAAAAACGCCAGAGCGCGTTTTATACCAGATGTACCATGTATTTTCGACTGCCGCTTGATAGCTGAGGTTGTCAGGCTGCTGAGATTAGGGAGGGTGTGTTGTGTAAAAACAAAAGGTTAATGGGGTTTTTTTGCCTCAGATATTTCAGGTTTGCTCGCCACGACGGGTGAATTCAGTGTGGGGATGTCTGGATTAGTATCGTTATCAGGGCTGGGTTTTATGTTGTTGTCGTAGAGGCCATGACGGAGTCGATTAAACATATCCAGCTGAAAGTTCACAAACATGAGCCCAATACCCGCACTACTGCGGTGTCGAACCAGACAGGGCACCTTCAATGCCTGATTACTCTCATCACCTTCCAGTGAAAACTCAACGGTCAGGAATGTGTACAGCGGTGGAGATAAGGTGGTTTTGATGAAGACGCCTTCGTAAGAAAGGTTACTGGTGCTGGCGTCAGCAATCTTTTTCCCCGACTGGTACAGAGATAAAGTCAGGTTGATATTTTTCCTGGGGCTCCAGCGTGACTTCATTGATTTGGAATTAGTATGCTGGCCTGGTTCCTGATAAAGGATGCGATGAAAATGCCGGAAGGTGCCAGTACTAAAATGGAGAAACATGACTCCCACGCCTTCGTCCGAGCGGTGGCGCGCGATCGCAGGCAAGCGATAATGAATCGACTCTTTGCTACTGGCAAGATCAAATTCTACTTCTATATAGGTATTAGGAAAAATGGTTTGTTCGTTGCCGCGAATGCTGTTGTTAAAAAAAATGCCTTCTAATGAAATGTCGTTAATAACGCTATCCGTTATGAATTGCCCGTTTCGATATACTTTGACGGGGAAATCCACCTGCCGGCGTTCGCTCCAGCGGTGCTCTTTGTCTTCTGTGGGCCTATTCGTATTGCTGGTGTTCATGTACTGCGACCTTGCTTTAACTGGTGAGCCACCCTAGGGCATTTTACAGAGAATATAAAGTCCCCCGTGTATGTTAGGTGTTTTTACAATTGTCTGTTTTACTCGACAAAACAAGCATCCAGAATATATCAAATAAGAGGCTGGAATTTTACATCAAATGTATATGGGAATAATGAAGTATTAGAATTTTATGATTTAATCGATAAGTTTTATCTCAAAATAAGAATTGAAATCCTACTAAAAAAGGCAGATATTATGCTCTGCTGTTTTGTTGTTATGTAGTTGCCGCAGGGGATAGCCTAAAGGCTGGGTGGGGCAAGTACTTCTTCAGAGCAGAATGAATTTTTTTGAAATACCAATAAGGAGAGAGCACAAGATGAAATTAACACATAAACTGCTCCCAGCAGTGATGGCAGCCGCTTTTGTACCAGCAATGTTTGCTGCTACACCGGTAATGGCCGCAAAAGACGCTGGAGAAGGTCATGATTATCGTACCTTTCATACTAGTGGCAGCATTGATTATGGCAAAATAGGTGATTCATACACTTCTGATCTGGTCATGTATTTGGCCGGAAACCAGTTCATGGTGATGGAAGAGTTGATCAAAGATTTCCAGTCCAAGAATAAAGACATCAAAACCGTTTACGTGGAAACCATTCCGCCGGGTCAAATCCTTAAAAAACAGATTCTTAAGCAAGGAAAGATTAATGGTCAAAAGACCAGCCAAACTCCTGATCTGTTTGCCAGCGTAAAAATTGCCCACCTCAAGAAATTGAAGAAAAAAGGCAAAATGACCGAAGGCATGATCTATGTGCACAACAAGCTGGAATTGATGGTTGCCAAGGGTAACCCCAAAAAAATCATGGGACCTAAAGATTTAGGTCGTGATGATCTGATTCAGTCTCATCCAAATCCTAAACTGAAGGTATCTTCAAATTCTACGGCTCTGAAATGCTGAAGGATATGAAGCTACATGCCAAGGTAACCGGCGGCAAGATCTGTAAGAGCTGCTGGGCAGTAGAAGGGAAAACCTGGTTCACTTCACGTCATCATCGTGAAACACCACAACGCATTGAAGATGGTACAGCTGATGTCGGTATTGTCTGGACTACTGAAGTTAAAGAGGCGCTGCGTACTGGCCGTAATGTTGAAGGTGTATCTATTCCTGCACCGCTCAACAAGCAGTCCAAGGTGGGCTATGCCATTGGTAAGTTGAGCAAGGGTAAAAACCAGAAAAATGCAGATCGTTTTCTGGCGTATCTTGCAACTGCTGATGCACAAAACATCTATGCCAGCTATGGCTTCCTGAAAGCCACTGCAGAAGAGTTAAAAATTAAAAAGCTTTAAGTAGCTTTTGTTTCGAGCTTCGGCTCGAACGATACTGTTGCAAAAACCGGCTGGGTTACCCCAGCCGGTTTTTTAATGTCCAAACGTCATTCTTGCACGGCTTGGCCAAAGCCGCTCTCGCACATCCCTGTGCTTGATTCGCCACATTCCTGTGGCTCACCTCTACGTGGCAGCTTTGCTGCCCGATTTTGTTCCCGACAAAATGGTCACGACATTACCCTCATGGGGGGGGGAGTATCCCGAGCCCCGTATGGAACAGGGCCGGGGAAGGCCATCCGTGGCCAAAACCGCTTTCGCACATCTCGACAACTGCTCCTGCGTTGTTCTACCTCCCGCCGTCCATGGCGGTCGCAGTGCTCCGCGACATAAGGCCATCCGTGGCCAAAATATATGCATTCATGAGGCATTTTTCCTGTATAATTTGCGCCCTTTCAATCCAGCACCAGTAGGCAGCATTCCCGTGATTCAGAAACTTAGAAATA
>JAUWLO010000148.1 GCA_030613605.1 Gammaproteobacteria bacterium
TTTGTAAAAGGTGATTCTTCTTCTTTTAATATAGGCAGGCTCTTTTTCAAACGCTCAATTGGTAAACGACCGGCACCGTAAATCCCACCCACGCGTAATATCACAACAGGCACCCCGGTTTTTTCTGACCAGCCCCGCAAGGTATTTTCGGCATCCAGCCGTCGCAAGCCGCGATCAGTCTGTGGATTTACCGGCTGCTCTTCGGTAATCCATTTCCCCTGACAATCGCCATAAACTGCTGTGGTACTGATAAGGACGATTTTTGCTGGCAAATTTTTAGCCGTAAGAACTGCCAAAAAATTCTGAATATAGGGATCCATGCTACCTACGCTTGGCGGGGGTGCAAAATAATAGACATCAGCGCCTTTGCAGCGTGCGCTGAGGTCGCCGTTCAACGACTCTAACAAACCGAGATCACCCATAACCGGACTAATATTTACACTCTGCAAAGCTTTCGACGATTTATCACGACGAGCCAGGCCGTAAACCGTGGCACTTTTTTGCTGACACAGCTTTGCGACTCTCCGGCCAATATCACCGCAACCTATAATTAACACAGACTTCATAGGTGGTTAAGTGTCTGTTTTTCCCGCATAATCTCCAGCCTTGTTTTTTGAGTTGGCAGTTCCTGGATCATTTTATGAGTTATACAGTTGATATTAAACCCAGCGGTCACAGTTTCCAGGTTAAGGAAGGAGAGACCGTGCTCGATGCAGCACTTCGAAACGGTTACGCCTTTCCCTATGGCTGTCGAAATGGCGCTTGCGGCGCCTGCAAAGGCAAACTGCTTTCTGGCGACATCAACTATGGCACAAACCAACCAACGGCATTAAAAGAAGATGATATCAATAATGACCTGATCGTTTGTTGTCAGGCTCGCGTACGATCTGATTTAACCATTGAAATCGAAGAAGTCTCTGCCGCTGCTGACATTGAAATCCGGATCATGCCTACCAAGGTACACAAAAAGGAATTCCTTGCCGATGACGTGGTGAGATTATTTCTAAAATTACCAGACAGTGAGCGCCTACAGTTTCTGGCCGGTCAATATGTCGACATCCTGTTAAAAGATGGTCGCAAACGTAGTTTTTCTATCGCCAATGCGCCTCACGACGATGCCTATATCGAATTACATATCCGTCATGTAGACGGTGGTGATTTCACCGGTTATGTCTGCGATGAACTGCAGGAAAAAGATATTCTGAGGATTGAAGGACCCCACGGGAGTTTTTTCCTGCGTGAAGAAAATCATCGACCAATGATTTTTATCGCCGGCGGAACGGGGTTTGCCCCCATAAAGGGCATCATTGAACACATACTTGCCGAAAATATGGATCTCCCCATGCATCTATACTGGGGGGTACGTGATCATAAAGATTTATATCTGGCCGACCTCGCCCAGAAATGGGCCAAACACATCCCTAACTTTCACTTCACCCCAGTGTTATCAGAACCGTCAAATGAGCAAACCGAAGAAATGCGTACCGGCTATGTACATGAAGCCATTCTTAAAGATTTTCCTGATGGGTTTTCAACCTTCGATGTTTACGCCAGCGGTCCGCCAGTGATGGTGAATGCCATCTTCGATGCCTTTAAACCTAATGGTCTGACCGAAGAAAACTATTTTTCTGACGCCTTCGAGTATCAAACACCCAAAACAAAATAAACCCTGATAACAGATATGGATTATTCAGGTTAAGGCTTTTTTCTTACTGTCTTCGAGATTTTCAGGGTCGCTCTCTGCTGGTTCAGGTTGAAAATTTTCCAGCGCGTTACCCCCTGCATTTTCTAAAACGCTTTCTAGTGCACTCTCATTTACATTCCCAACAACCGCATCCATCACTATTGGAATAGAGTGTTCACAGCCCGGGGCTAAACGTAGGCCATCACGAAAATATTCTGAAGCTCGATCATGTTCACCGAGCTTATCCAGTAAATTTCCCAGTTCATTATAGGCTTCAGCACTCGGGCGAGCACTTACACTCGCCTCCAGGTAGCTACGGGCTTTACCCCATAACTTGTTACGTAAACTTAAACGACCCACTGTTAGCAGGGTAACCGCATCATTTTCATGCCCAATCAATAAAGATTCCGCCATAGACAGGTGATGGTTATTGTCTGCACTGGTTACCAGTCCATAACAATAAACCAGTGCTTCACTACGATGGTTTTTTAACGCTGAACGAATAAGCGGTTCCAGTTGACCGGTTTCTCCACACTCCACAAGCTGTTGTACATAGCAAAGAAGGATTTCTTCATTTTCACGAAAATGCTTCGGAATGCGTTCCCACACATTTTTTAAATCGTCTACCTTCTGAACTTTTTCCTTTGCACTGCTTAATTCATTATTAACTTTATGGGTTCTTTGTAATTTAAACAGCGCCAGGTAGGCCTTTTGACTTAGCTTTTCGATATCTTCATCTGAATATACATTTTTTTTGCGTAGAGATGGCATCAATTCCAGCAAATGCTCCCAATCCCCAAGTTCTTCATATAGTTTTGCGAGCACTGTTAACACTTGCGCATGTTTTGGGGAAAGTTGCTGTAAATGACGCAAAGTCGCCAACGCCTGCTCTAACTGATTATGTTGAAGTTGAAGTTCAGCCTGGGTTAAACCCACCGCAATATCCGCACCTGAAACACTTTCATGCGCCTGTTTTAAATAATTATCACGACGTTGATCGGCACCCTGTGCCTGCGCCGCCCTGGCTGCCGCTAAATAATTTAATAAAGGGGCATGACCATCATTCACATATTTAAGAAGCTGTTTTTCGGAGCGCTGCCAATGCCCTTCAGCAAGATCAATCAAACCACGCGTTAGGGAAACCATTGCCTTTCTTTCACGCCGACGTTGGCGCCAGTGTCGAACACCCCCCGGCATACCCAGTAACCGTGAAACGAAACGAATCGTGTAGTAAATAGCGACAAACGTTAAGATCGCGACAATAATCGCCAGCGCCAGTGTGGTTTCTACTGTCCAGGGGCCCACGGCAATCAGCACATAACCAGGGGTTTCTACGGCTATCAGGGCGAGGCTGACCGCAATGATTAGAGTAACCAGGCCTGTGATAAGTAGTTTCATTAATTAACCACGTTCCTTAGTAATCTATTACTGCCACAGGTTTATTGACTGCCAATTTTCACGCCACGTTCAACCAGCAAGCTGCGCAATTGACGCAGCGAGCCACTCACATCGGGGATGGGTGGTCGTAATTCAATTTTCGCCAACGCCGACGTCTCTTTCAGCGCATTGATCACACCCGCTGACTCTTCATTGAAATAAGTGCTCATCCAGGAATTGGCTTCTTTAAGATTTTGACGGAATAACGTTGTCTCTCCACGCAATAATGCCAATTGAGCCTGTTCCAGTTTTAAACGTAGATTTTGAACCAAAAACCATGACTCTGCTGGTGGCAATAAAGGTTCCGTGGATTGCTGATGACGGCGCACCACCACCAAACTCTTGATGTCTTTCCAAACCGCTGCTGGAATGTCCTGCCAGTTTTCTGGTGCCTGATCTTTGATTTGACCGGTTGCCACGGCCACCCTTTCTATATCAACAAGCGGTAAACGCTCTACCTCCGTTGCCAGGCTACTCAAACTGAGAGCCATACCTGCTAGGTCAGGCTCTTTCACCGCATGCAACAATATCAATTCGTCTTTAATAAGTTTCCTGATTTTAAGTAACGCAGGGTCGCCCAGCTCTTTAATTCGTTGATCGGCGGTTTTAAAAATGGCAATAGCCGTAATACGATCATGAGCAAGCGTTAGTCTGGCATTGGCTATGGTTAAAAAATATTCTACTTCTGCCAGGCGCCATTCGTTTGAAGTTCGTCCCAGTTTTGTTGCAACGGCCTCCATGCCAATTTTAAAGGAAGCAAATTCTGCCTCGGATTTTTTCCGCGCCTGAGATTCTGCTACCAATTCTTGCCGGGTATTTTTTAAGACTTGTTTCAATCTATCCTGGGAATCTAAAGTGGAATTTAAAAGCTTGATGGATAAATGCTGTTGTTCCTGCAGCAAGAAATATTCATAACCCATAGACGCACTTCCAAGCACAGCAATCAATAATGCGAGTAATGCTGTTTTTGATAAAGGCCGTCTTTCTCTTTTGGGCTTGCTTTTCTTTTTACTCTCTTTCTTCACCTGCTTTTTTAAAACGTCGCCCTTAAGAGCAGATGATGAATTTTCGTCGTCTGAATTCACATCCGTTGTTCCCACCTCATTTGATGGTTGTTTTTTTGATTGGTTGTTTTTTTCAGTCATGGCATCTAAATATTGGTCATTACTTAACTAAGGCTATACCAGCGTTGCATCGCTTCAAGAATCGCACCGTTACTTACCGTAGAAGATAGAACAGGTTTTTGTTTAAATCCTAATTCACTGGCTAACGCTACTGCACGTTCGCTTACGACTACTAGCGTCGATGATAACAAGCTTTGTTGATGCTCATTGTTCACCACCGTAAGCAGGTTACGCAATCCCTCGTTACTGGTCACGACGATTAACAGTTTACGGCCCTCATCCCAGCATTGATACAAACTGGTTGGATCGCTGGGTGGAATTAAGCGACGATAACATTCTATATATTCTACTTCTGCACCACGTGACCGTAGAGTATCCGCTAATAATTCACGGCCACCTTCGCCACGAAATATGAAGATTTTTTTATTAGTTACATTTTCAAGCTCTGGTAATGATAATAATGATTCGCTATTAAAAGGTTCAGGAGCTTTAATGTCTACTGTAAACCCTCGGGATTCCAGCTTGAAAGCGGTTGCCTGACCTACAGATGCAATCTTTACGTTTTCCAGGCCTGACGTTAAGTCATCAGCAATGCCCATCGCCGCATCGACGGCATTTGCGCTGATAAAAATAGCGATATCTGCATCATTAAGCTGTTTAATTTGCGATACAAGCAAATCAGAATTGGGGGCTGGGGCAATTTCAATGACAGGAATTTCAACCGGGGAGCCGCCTTCCTGCCGGATTAAGTCACTTAATGATTCCGCCTGATGTTTTGGGCGAGTGTTAACTATGGTCAATCCCTTCAGGCTGTTACCCATCACATAACCAGGATTAATTGAATGCTTAACTCATGCATCGTCTTAAATTATAATGATTCATTTTAATCATAAACTT
>JAUWLO010000163.1 GCA_030613605.1 Gammaproteobacteria bacterium
TCGATCCGCTACCTCCTGTGCCACCTCCATCAGTCGGCGGACTTTCATTCCATGTTTCAGCGTGACAGGCAAAACAAGAAGGTCCTACTCCGCCTTCCATGGTCGCGCCGTGACACACAGTACAACCGCTTGAGTAGGGCAAAGTGTTACCCGGTGCGTGTAACACTCCGTCTTCGCTGTTGGTGTGATTGGCCGGTGGTCCACCAGTACTGCCGCCGCCGGAGCCGCCGGATAGAAAGTCCGCGATGGCTATTATTTCAGCGCCCGATAAAGAAACTCCCATCATGGTAGAGACATTGACAATCGCCGCTGCTATTTGTGCACCAGTTCTGCCGGCTAGAGTGGAGCCATCGGCACCGTGGCAACCCGAACAGTTAGCCGCATACAAGGCCTGGCCATCAGATGTTACGGATAGAAAGTCCGCGATGGCTTGAATTTCAGTACCCGACAAGGAAACACTCGTCATGGTAGAGACATTGACAATCGCCGCTGCTATTTGCGCACCAGTTCTGCCGGTCAGAGCGGAGCCATCGGCCCCATGACAACTCGCACAGTTAGCCGTATACAAGGCCTGGCCATCAGATGTTCCGCCACTGCCGCCAGTGTTACCACCTGTGCCACCACCGGTGTTTCCTGTCAAAAAGTCCGATATGGCTTGAATCTGAGGGGTGGTTAACGAAATACCATTCATAGTACCGATGTTGTTCATTGCTGCGGTGATCGCGGCGGGTGTGTTTCCCTGTATGGTGGAGCCGTCCGCGCCATGGCAAAGCGCACAGTTTGCCTGATATAAGGTCTGGCCTTCGGATGTTTGAGCATCTGTGACTCTTGATGACGATTCAACTGGAGGAGGTGCATCTTCGCTGCTGCTTTCGAAACAGCCAGAAAGACTAAACAATATGACAAAAGAAAAACCAATTACAGATAAAGGAATAACATTAAATTGGCTCTTTGGATTTCTACCATTGCTGTATTTTGCCGTGTCCATATCAACTTTCCTCTCTGTAGCGGCTGTCAACGGTTTACAGGAATGCTCGCAAAACCAGTGTAATGAATTCTGGTGATGGGACTAACGAATAAAAAAATGGTTAAAGATATATTCTATGTACACATTTTCTTCGTTATTTCGATTTACACTGAGTGTAGCAGTTAAAATATGATTTAAAATGGCATTATTCTGACGAAATGGGCCAGCTGGAGCGTGTTATTTTATGTTTTAATAAGAATTGTATATATACACCATAATTCTTAAGGAATCCTTAAGGTTACACATTATTTATTAGGTGATAATAATAAATATACGTAGATATTGTGCCAAATCGTGCTTAACTTAACGCATGTCTTCACCTGGTAAGGCTGGGGTGTCGGTGCGAGGGGGTGGAAGAGTGAATATTAGTTTAGAGTGGTCTTGGGGGTAGAGTGGTCTTGGGGGTAATGAAGTAGTAAGCAAAGAGCAGTTACTTAACAGACAGGTGAGTCACTATAGACATGGCAGCCAGGAAGAAAAAAATATTGCAGTCTGGTGTGTGCTTCTTATTTAGTGTGTTTGTTTTTGGCATGATATTTCAAGAGGGTGTCATTCAGGCTGCCGAGAAAATCACCGCAGTAACGCCGGCCAATACTATGTCTGCTGATCAAGTAGATAAAAATATGGGTCGGTATACGCGCAAGGGCGCCGATACCTGCCTGAAATGTCACGACGAGGATTATAAGTACCCAATCTACCCCGTGTTTTTTTCAAAACACGGTGATCGAAACGATAAACGAACACCCATGGCACAGCTACAGTGTGAATCATGTCATGGGCCAGGACGTGCACATGCAACAGAACCCAGGGTGGGTTTTAAGCGTGCAAGGATAATTTCTTTTGGCAGGGCCGCGTCGGCCAGTTCGGTAGAGCAAAACAATCAGTGTATACAGTGCCATAACAATAACAACCATCTGGCCTGGGTGGGGAGTACACACGAAACCCAGAATGTCTTATGTGTGGATTGTCACACCCTACATAAACGCAAAGACCCTGTGCTGGACAAAACCAGGCAAGCTGCAGCTTGCTATACATGCCATAAAAAGCAGCGTGCCGAGTTTGCACGAAATTCTGTTCATCCCGTGCGGTATGGAAAAATGGTGTGTACCCAGTGTCATAATCCGCATGGATCGCTTTCTGATGGGTTGTTAAAAACCAGTACCAGGAACGAAACCTGTTACAGCTGCCATGCAGAAAAGCGCGGACCATTTTTATGGGCGCATGCACCTGTCGCAGAGGATTGTGGTGTTTGTCATGAGCATCATGGATCAATGCATACTCCGTTGCTGAAGAAGCGTGCACCATTACTGTGCCAACAGTGCCATGCGCCAGTCGGTCATCCAGGCGTGGCATACGACGAAAGCGGTTTGGCATCACAGACACCGAATACATTTTTACTGGCAAAGAGTTGTTTGAACTGCCATTCGCAGGTCCACGGTTCAAATCATCCATCAGGCGTGAAACTAATGCGGTAATAAATTGGGTGTTTAAGGAATAAAAACCATGTTTAACAAGCCGGCCAAATACAGAATACACCGCCATGTATTGCTGGCTATTGCTAGCGGATCGCTGTTGATGTTTGCAAATTCTCATGCGGGCATGAATTATGCGGAAATCGAAAAAATTAATTCCAACTGGAAATGTCAGTGGTGCCCATACAAAAAAGAACCTCTTAAAGAAGGTAAGCTGGAAGCCGGAATTGGCGGCATCTCAAACGACTCGTTTAAACACGGCAAATACACCGGTTTGGATGAACAGGGTTCCTATTTTGTTGGTAATGGTCATTATGAATATAAGAACAGCGATTCCAGTTATGTGAATGTGGAAGCTCGTGATATTGGGCTTGATTCAAGGCAGCTTGAGGCAGAAGGTGGTTTGCAGGGTAGATATGATCTTGAGTTGCAATATTCAATGCTCCCCAGTTTAAATTCAGATTCTGCAAGAACGCCATACCGGGGTGGAAGTAATCAAAGTCTACCTGCGGGTTGGGTACAGGGTGCAGCAACGTCTGGCATGACTGAACTGGCCAACAGCTTACGTGATGTTGATCTTTACACAGAGCGAGAAACCATTGATGTTGGTGCAACATATCATGCGTCACCATCTCTTTCCTATGATCTGAATTTTGAACAACAAACCAGGCAGGGAAAGAAGGCAATGGGATTGGATTTTTTCTTTGCATCGAGTGCGTTACTTGCGGTGCCGGTAGACACCACAACAAAGCAGGGTGGGATTAAGGCCAACTATCGTGCGCGACAATGGATGGCCAGTCTGGGATATAACTTTTCAAACTTTGCGAATGAACACGAAAGTATTTACTGGGAAAATGCCTATTCAAATCCTGCGGTTACTGCAGGGCAGGCCGCGCTGGAACCCGAAAATGAGATGCAGCAAATTACACTGGACGGTTCGTATCATTTTTCAATGGATACACGGGCAACGATAGCGGTTGCTTTTGGGCGCATGACGCAGAATGCTGACTATCTCCCCTATACTGTGAACGGAACTCTTGCACCGCCACCTCTACCGAGATCTTCACTTGATGGCGAAGTCAATACGTTTAATTCAACCTTGCGGTTAAATTCACGCTGGAATAAGGACTGGAATTATTCGGTGCGATACCGGCATAGCGAACAGTCCAATGAAACCCCAAGGGCCACCTACGACTATGTGATTGCAGACACCGCCTTGAGCGCCACAGCACGCACAAACCTACCTTACAGTTTTCGGGAAAGAGAGTTGTCCCTGCAAGGTCAATATCAAATAGATAAGCTACGCCATATTAGTCTGGACTATAAACATGAAATTGATGACCGTACTTATCAGGAAGTCGAAACAAGCAATGAGGATACTCTGTCAGCCCGGTATCGTAGCAATGCCATTGAAAAGTTACAGTGGTCTCTTGGTTTGATGGCAAGTGACAGAAAAGGTGATGAATATACACCGGTGGCTGATATTTCTCCCCCTGAAGACACCTTGCTGCGTAAATACAATCTCGCGGATCGTAAGCGTAAAATGGCTGTAGTATCTTTATCCTATTCGCCTGCGGATACGCTACAGTTAAGTGCATTTGCCGACTATGCGGCCGACGATTATTCTGATTCCGACGTTGGCTTACAGGAAAGCCGGCAAACGACTGTTTCACTGGAATTACAATATCAAATAAATAAAGCTCTGAATGTGAGTATTGATTACAGCGCCACTAATATTGATTCATCACAGGCAGGGACAACCTGGGATGCTAATAATAAAGACGTGATGAAAGTGGCCCATGTGGGTATGGGTTACGAAATGATGAAAAATAAACTGACGCTGGGTGCTGATATCACTTTAGCCAATGCTATTGGAGATAACACGGTATCTACCGGCAATGGATTTCCTGATTTGGAATCTACTCGTAAGACATTAACACTATTCGCTGATTATTCACTAGATGAGCGGTCGGTTGTGCATATGTTTGTTGGCTATGAAGATTACAAGGAGGATGACTGGGCAACCACTGATGTAGCACCTAACACTCTTGATCGTGTTTTAACGCTTGGTGAGACCAGTCCGTCTTATAATATTGGTCTATTCGCCATCAGCTATAAATCGCGATTTTAGTGTAACGAATATCAGATTTCCCGGATATCATGATGAAACACAACATACAAAACAGGCACAAAAAATCATTGGCCTGTAAACGTCCATCAGGGTACGTCCTCCTTGTGCTTTGTACTTTTCTGGTGTTTGTAACGCCGGTGTA
>JAUWLO010000142.1 GCA_030613605.1 Gammaproteobacteria bacterium
ATCCGCTGCATGGTTTCTGCCAGCAGTTCCGCGATAGACAACTGCCTTATGCGGTCACATTGTTTTGCCTCTGCACTAAGTGGAATGGTATCGGTAACAACCAGTTCATCCAGCTCGGAACTGGTAATATTTTCCAGCGCATTACCGGATAACACCGGGTGCGTACAGTAAGCCACAACCTTCGATGCGCCTTTTTCTTTCAGTGCCTTAGCGGCCTGACACAAAGTGCCCGCGGTATCGACCAGATCATCAACCAGCACACAGGAACGCCCTTCCACATCACCGATAATATTCATCACCTTGGCCACATTAGGCTTTGGCCGACGTTTATCGATAATCGCCAAATCGGCATCATCCAGTCGCTTTGCAATGGCGCGTGCACGCACTACACCACCCACATCGGGGGACACCACCATCAGCCTCGGATACTCCTGGCGCCAGATGTCGCCCAACAAAATGGGCGAGGCATAAATATTGTCCACTGGCTTGTCAAAAAAGCCCTGTATCTGATCTGCGTGCAAGTCGACAGTTAATACTCTATCTGCTCCTGCGCCGGTGACCATATCCGCAACCAGTTTGGCCGTTAGCGGCACACGCGCTGAACGCGGCCGACGATCCTGACGTGAATACCCAAAGTAGGGAATAACCGCCGTGATCCGATAAGCCGATGACCGTCGTACTGCATCGATCATCACCAGCAATTCCATCAAATTATCGTTAGTGGGTGCACATGTTGGCTGGATAATAAACGCATCGCGACCACGGACATTTTCCATGATCTCAACGCTACATTCACCATCGCTAAATGTTCCCACCGTGGCCTTGCCCAGGGAAATATTAAGATAGCCAGCAACCGACCGAGCCAAATGTGTATTGGCGTTACCGGTAAATACCATCATGCGACTGTCGGACACGCTACACCCCTCTACTAATTACCAGCGACTAATGTCTGATAACTGATTCTTCTGGCTGGGCCGGCAGGATTACTCGGGCTCCTCGGCAACTGCTCCTGTGTTGCTCTACCTCCTGCATCCATGCAGTCGCGCCCCTCGCCCTACGGGCCGGCTACGCTTTGCTTCGCCGTTCCGATCCGCTTCGCGAGATCGGTCAAACCTTCAGGTTCTCATCCTGCCACCTGGCCAACAATCGTTTTACTGTTCTCTTAACCAGCGCTAACAACTGTTGTTGAACTTTTGGCTGGGCCGGCAGGATTCGAACCTGCGCATGCTGAGATCAAAACCCAGTGCCTTACCGCTTGGCGACGGCCCAATAAAACCTGTCTAACTTAAAACTGTTTCACTTTCACTCCTGCTTTCTAAAAAGCGGAGACCGGTTACAACCTCGGGCAACAAACACACCCCAGCGTCCTTCAACCTGCGCCGCCACTCCCCTTGCCCGGGATTCTTCATCAAAGGCAGCAAAGACACAGGCCCCGGTACCGGTTAATCGCGCCGGGGAAAACCCACTTAACCAGGTGATCGCCTCGTCTATTTCGCGATATCGCCCGCGCACCACTGGCTCAAAAACGTTGCTAAATTCTTTACTGGAGGCATCATCACCATGTGCCCCGAGGAAACCGCGTATTTTGATGGGTGCAGCGTCGCGTGTCAATTGCGGATCATTGAACAAATCTGCTGTAGAAACATTAACTTTGGGCACCAGCACCACAAACCAGGGCTCGGATAATGTGACCGGCTGCAGATGTTCGCCGATGCCCTCTGCCCAGGCAGCCTGACCACGGACAAACACGGGCACATCGGCCCCCAATTGTAGCCCCAGAGCCGCCAGTGAATCCTCGTCCAGCTCCAGTGCCCATAGCTGATTCAATGCCACCAGCGTAGTGGCCGCATCGGAACTGCCGCCCCCTAGCCCACCACCCATGGGAAGATGTTTCTGTACCCGAATATCAGCCCCCAACTCGCAGCCTGTCTCACTTTTCAGCAAATTTGCAGCCCGCACCACCAGATCCTCGGCCTCAGGCACACCCGGAATATCGTTCACACGGCAAATCCGTCCATCTTCGCGCAGCTGGAATTGCAACTCATCGCTAAAATCGAGAAACTGGAACACCGTTTGCAATTCATGATAGCCGTCAGGGCGAACACCCGTAATGTGAAGAAAAAGGTTGAGTTTGGCCGGTGCCAGCCAAATGGGCAATTCTTGCAGGACTGATGTATTCATAATCTAGCCGTCTAATGCTAAGCGCCTTTTTCGGTATCTCGATCCAGTACCCAGCGGTCAATCACCAGCCGCACATTGAGTTCATGGTTTTCGAGAAAAACTTTCCGCGGCATCATCACACCACCAATGGTGGCATACTCCGGAAAAGTAACCCGCCATTTGCCCTGACGTAAACTGGCCAGTCGGCCATCTAAACGATAACTCAGCACAGATGGAGACTCTGGTTGCGGCAAACCGGTCACCCAGTATTGAAACCCGCTTAACGGGAAATTCCACCCCAGTTGCTCAAGCAACAAGGACTCAGCATCGAGCGCCTGAAATGTTTTGCCATCAGAAAAACGCATTTCGACGCCGGCATCGCCACTGTCTAACTGGAAGGCACCCTGTCCAAAGGGTGCACTAAACTGAATCCCATAACCATCAACACGTTGCTGCCAGTGTAATTCTCCGTTCCAGCCATCGTCTTCCGTGTTGACAACGATACGCCCTGTAAGCGTCCAGTTGGTGATGTTATTGACAAGCTGGCGATGCTGTTGCCAGGCTTGTATCTGTTCCTGAGAGGGTGGCTTTGGCGGGTGTATTACAGGGGAAGGGGTTGTGGCGCAGGCACCCAGAAAAAGGGCAACCAGGCAAATTAACGGTCGGGTCACAAACCGAATCGCTTCATTATATCGTTCAATACTTTATGGTTCGGGTTTTCCCGCAACGCCTTTTCCCACACCTCCAGCGCACCCTGTTTGTTACCCATAGACCATAGAACCTCACCAAGGTGTGCGGCAACTTCTGCATCATTGATTAACTCCATGGCACGACGTAAGTGTTCCACCGCTTTTTCATGATTACCCATGCGGTATTGAACCCAGCCCATGCTATCAATAATGGCAGCATCTTCCGGCTTCACGGCCAGCGCTCGTTCAATATAACCTAGCGCCTCATCAAACCGCTGGGTACGGTCAGCTAGCGTATAACCCAGCGCATTCAATGCCTGCGCATTGCTTGGTTCGCGCTCAATAATAACGAGCAAATCCTTTTCAGCAACTTCCAGCTCACCCACTTTTTCCGCCATCAAAGCCCGCGAATAACGTAAAGAGGTGTCGTCCGGCATTTCTTCCAGCTTTGCAGTTAAAAAATCCAGCGCTTCTTTAAATTTACCCGCCTTGCGAAGCAACTCTGCTTCCACCAGATAAATCCTGGCTCGCTCCTGAGCGTTGGATAAACGAAGTGAGTGCAATAGCTCCTGCGCTTTTTCAAGTTTACCCAACTCCGCCAGCAAACTGGCGGCACGAGTCTGTGCGCCGAGATAAAATTCGCCGTGGCGCACAGCAAGAAAATGTTTTAGGGCCAGCGTGAAATTATTCTTTTTCTCGTACAGGCGACCAAGATAAAAATGCGCCCCCAAAGTCCGTGAGCCTAGACTCAATACTCGCTTAAGACGCTTTTCTGCCTGGTCATAATCTTTTAGCTGTAGGGCCAACACCCCCGCCGCATAAACCACATCCGGATTTCTGGGTTCAAGCACCGCCAGGCGCTCAAACTCCTCGCGTGCCTTTTTGAATTGCTCAACTTCAGTCAAAAGGCGGGCATAACTCAACCCTACGCCAATATCATTTTCCAGCGCATCACCGCGCTCATCTTCAAGATAATCAAGAGCAGCCTGTTTATTACCCTGCAAGCTAATAATTCGCGCTCGCAACACAACAGCAGGAGCCCAATGACTTTTCAAGTCCAGAGCATGATCAACAGAGTCCAACGCCAGCTTCAGTTTGACCTGGTGCATAACCAGCTGTGCATGAGCTAACCAGGCGTGGGGCAGACTCTTATTTTTTGCCAGCAATTTGTCCATAACAGACAATGCCGCAATATTGTTTTTATCGCGTGACAACTGGGCCGATATTTCCGAAAAACCACGATCTGGTTTATTCGCGGAGAGCGCAATAAATTTATCGTAGTGCTGCTCTGCCTCTGGCGCCCGACCAAAAGCCAACAACAATGGTGCCAGTGTTCTTCGGGCTTCGGGGTTTTCAGGCTCCAGTTTTACCCACAGCTCTGCAGCTTCCAATGCTTCACTCAGGGACTGGGTAAATATAGAAATACGAGCCGCTCTTGCTGCGATCTCCGGTTCCTGTGAATCTTTTGCTGCAGCCAGATAATTGGCAACAGCGACGTCCAGCTGCCCCCGCTGACCGGCCAGCTCCGCCACCAGCAACTGATATAAAACCTGCGGTGGAAAATCAGCAGCGGGAAGCTTTTCTTTTTCGGTTTTTGAAGCAACGTGTGATTTAACAGCATCAGCCGTAGAATCAGTTTCAGGCGAAACTGCACAGCCTCCAAGCGACAGCACGGCAAGACCAGCAAAAAGATAAGAAAACCTCAGCATATGCACTTCACACCCTTTAACTCACATTATTTCAAAAAGTAACCAACCGCATCAAAAAACAAATTATTAAATATCCCCGGCCAAACTGACTATGGCCCTGCTTTTTATACAAAAAATATACTAAAAAGTTCCGCTATTTCTCTACCATTTAACCCGTTATTCACTTTATGTCGGCCCCGGCATCCTGAATCTAAACCCCCTCACAACAGCGTATTGATGGAATCAGCCGTGAATCAATGAGATAGTGACTTGTATTCAGGCTCCAGTTCGCTCAAAATTTAGCGTTCACATATACCGCCACAACGATGTATCACAGAAACACATGTCACTTTTAGCCTTCGGAATAAACCATAAAACTGCTCCGGTCGACATTCGGGAGCGGGTTGCGTTTGCCCCGGGTAAAATCGCCGAGGCCCTGAAAGACCTGGTGAACCGTGCCAACATCCAGGAAGCGGCCATTGTCTCGACCTGCAATCGCACCGAGCTCTACTGTGATTTCGGCACCAACCCAGAGGGTGACGCTGCCATTGTCGATTGGTTTCGAGAATATCACAAGCTTGAAAAACAGGATATTGAGCCCTATATTTTTCTTCACCCGAACGAGGATGCCGTACGCCATATGCTGCGGGTCGCCAGCGGGCTGGACTCTCTGGTGCTGGGCGAGCCCCAAATCCTCGGCCAGATCAAGGA
>JAUWLO010000105.1 GCA_030613605.1 Gammaproteobacteria bacterium
GGGATGTTTTTACGGTCGTCACTATGGCCCGTTGGTTATAGTCACGTGTAGTGATTTCAATGCCCACCTGTTGTCGAACCCAGGAGTTAGCGCCATCAGCTCCAACGACGAGGCTAGTTTCAAGCATGTTGCCATTCTCTAATTCAAGTTGGGCGAAGTCAGAATTAAGAGTTAATCGTGTGGGTGTGGCCGGACAAAAGACTCGGACATTGTCTAATTGTTCGACGCGCTGAGTTAGCGCGCGGGTAATAACCCGGTTTTCAATAATATGCCCCAGGTTTGGTTCGCCAACGTCGGCGCAGTCAAAGTGAATGTGTCCGTCACCCGTGGCGTCCCACACAAACATTTCGCCATAAGGTGAGAGTCGATCCGCTTGTATGCTTTCCCATACGCCCAGTTGTTCAAATAACTGTTGGGAGCCGCGAGTAATAGCACTTACGCGCAAATCAAAACTTTTCTTATCCCATTTACGTTCGGGTTTGCGACCTTCAATGATGGCGATCCTAAGTGTGCTGTTGTTGCTGAGCGCACAGGCCAGCGCACTGCCCACCATGCCGCCACCGACAATCACTATGTCATAGTGCTGAGTTTGTTTTTTCATAACGGATTCATAATGGCAAGCCACGTGCCAGTCGCGGCAATTTACCGGATAACCCCATAGAGTGTTTCGAGAGGGCGTGTTTTAACGGAGGGATAATATCTGTGGCAATGAGCCCCAGGTTACGAGCCAACGCCAACGGCGGAAAATGATTTGAAAATGTGCTGACCAGTGTATTGGTGAAACCGATAACCAGTCGGTGATCACGTGTGCGCCATTGAGCGTAGTGTTCGAGAATGTCTAAAGCGCCGATGTCCTGGTTTTGCTGAGAGGAATCCGTAATGATTTGCGCCAACGTAGCGACATCACGCAGGCCTAAATTAAACCCCTGGCCGGCAATGGGGTGCAATGTGTGGGCGGCATTGCCAATGAGAGTTAGTCTGTTGCGCACCTGTTCCTGGGCCTTAACCAGTTTTAACGGATAGGCAGAACGCTTGCCGGTTTTTAGAAAACGACCCAGGCGCTGGCCAAAGCAGGACTGTAGCTCGCTCAGGAATTCTGCATCGTTCAATTCAAGAATACGTTCAGCCTCTTTTGGACTGTGAGTCCACACCAGTGCACAGCGGTTGTCTTCCATGGGTAATAATGCCAATGGCCCGTGTTGGGTGAAACGTTCATAGGCGACATGCTGGTGTGGAAATTCCGGCGTAATGTTGGCGGTGATCGCGGTTTGATTATAATCGTGAGCAGTGGTTTGAATATCAAGCAACTGTCGTACCGCGGAGTTGCCGCCATCAGCAGCGACAATAAGTCTGGCAGTTATCGTTTCGGCTTTTCTATCATTTTCTTTGCCAACATTAATAACCGCAGTGGCATGATCATCCCCCAGTTTTAAGTCAGTGAGTTTTGCCGGACTTATCAGCGTTAAATTTTTTAACTGATCCAGTTGATGAACAAGTGTCCTGCCAAGATTGCGCGCGGTAATGACGTAACCTAGCGCATCAACATTTTCCTGCTTGCTATCAAGGCGTGCAAAGCCGAATCGGCCCTGATCAGACACATGAATGCGGTTAATAGCGGTGGTGTGTGGAGCGATTTTCGGCCACAGGCCGAGGCCATCAAAAATACGTCGAGAACCGAAGGATAGCGCGATAGCGCGATCATCATAACTGGGTTGGTTATCGGCCTGATAGGGTACGGCTTCCACGATGGCAATCCGCAATGGCTGATTGGCCAGCGCGCAGGCCAGGCTAGCTCCCACCATACCACCGCCAATGATAATCAGATCGTAGTCTGTGCTGGTCTTTTGTTTATTTGAGGTCACCATGATGGTTGGTCAAATTTAGGGTTTAGCCATTAGCGTTTCGATGTCGTTGATGGTTTTTGGCGCGTCTTTGCTGAGTATGTCGCAACCATCTTTGGTCACCAGTACATCGTCCTCAATGCGAATGCCAATGCCTTGCCATTTTTTGGCTACCGCACGCTTGCCAACTTTAGTTCCTGGGGCAATGTATAACCCGGGCTCAACGGTGAGTACCATGCCGGGCTCCAGTTCGCGCCAGACATCGCCAACTTTGTAATCACCGACATCATGCACATCCATGCCTAACCAGTGACCGGTGCGGTGCATGTAAAATGTTCGATACGCCTGTTCTTTGATGAGCGTGCGCAAGTTACCTTTTAACAGGCCAAGTTTCATTAAACCTTTGGTGATCACTTTCACCGCGGCTTCGTGAGGTTCATTCCAATGGTTGCCTGGTTTTACTTTATCGATTGCGGCAAGTTGTGCATCGAGCACAATTTGGTAAAGGGCTTTTTGTTCGGGGCTAAACGAACCATTTACGGGGAAGGTGCGGGTTATGTCCGCAGCATAAAGATCATTTTCAGCACCGGCATCGATGAGCAGTAAATCGCCGTCACGAAGTTGAGCATTATTTTCGGTGTAATGCAGGATGCAACCGTTTTCACCTCCACCAACAATGGATATGTAGGCATGTTCGCAGCCATTTTGTTTGTAATGATGTTGAAACTCGGCTTCGATTTCATATTCCATCATCCCGGGTTTGGTCATTTGCATGGCGCGTATGTGAGCCTGGGCAGAAATTTTTGCGGCTTTGCGCATCGCGGTAATTTCCGTGCGGCTTTTGTAAAGGCGCATGTCGTGCAGTAGATGATCCAGTGCGACAAATTCTCCCGGTGTGTGTACTCCCGCGCGGGCTTTGTCACGCAGTTGATTAACCCAGCCATTAACCTGATTATCAAAACCGGAATTACAGCCCATGGCATAAAAAACGCGCTCACAGTTTTCCAGCAGACCAGGCAAAATGTCGTCGATATCGGTTATGGGGAAGGCGTCATCAGCGCCATACTCTTCCATGGCGCCATCAAGTCCGGCACGCCTGCCATGCCATGTTTCCATTTCCGGGTCACGCTCACGACAGAACAGAATATATTCAGCATGTTTGCGTTTCGGTATCAGTACGGCAACCGCCTCTGGTTCCGGGAAACCGGTGAGGTAGTGAAAATCACTGTCCTGTCGGTAGGTATGCTCGGCATCACGATTACGCATGAGAACGGGCGCAGCCGGCAAAATGGCCACCGAGGATTTGCCCATCATCTGCATTAAACGTTTACGGCGGCGAGCGAATTCATTCTGATTCATGGCACGATTGTAGCTGGGAAAGGGGAGCTAAGGCTATTTACCGATAACCCGAAACAGGGGCTAGTGCAACGTGGACTCTGACTGGGGGGAAGACTTTGTCGGCTGTAGTTCTTCGTTGATGAGCAAAACGCCGACACGGATGTACTCAACCAGCTCGGCATAGGCGTTTTCGTCCTCTTCACTGCCTTCGAGGCTGTAGGAACTGCCTGCTCGAGCAATTTCCACCAGATCATTCGCCACCTCACGGGCATTATCCGGCAGTGGGGCAAAATCTTTCACGCCTCCTAGCGCGAGACCTACCAGATAGGCCTGACACCAGTCCCCCAGCGCGTTAACGCGGTTATCGATGTGATCATCGTCGACGGGCAATAGTAGCTGGAATTCACAATTGGGATCATTTAGTTGCAGCCGGGTAATGTCATGCAGCTGGTTAAAAACTTCCAGGGCTTCTGCGGCCAGTAAATCGCCTGAATCATGCGAGGTGTGCGACCACAGGTTTTGTTGCCAAATTTCAGATTTGGCGCTTGTTTGGGCGCATAAAAGGCCGGCAAGTGTGCCGTGAACTTCGCTGGGAGTCACTTCGGTATCCAGTTTTTCCAGCGCTGCGGTGATGGTGATGTAGTCAGGGATATTGTGTTCCATGGCCTCATTTTACATCAGTTTTCCATTAGTTTTAACATTGGATTGGAGTAAACACAGCACGATGGGTTTGACCCACTTTCAGCCCCGATTTATAGTGAGAGCCAACAACACTGTTTTACCAGAGGGTACATTTTCGTTATGGCCGAATCGGATATTAGCAAGCTGGAACAACGCATTGATGAGCTGATTACGCTCACTGAGTCGTTGAGTAACGAAAATAGCCTCATGCGTGATCGTCAGGATATTCTGGTGGAGGAACGTGCCAGGCTGATTGAAAAGGCCGAACTGGCCCGCTCACGAGTGGAAGCCATGCTGGTGCGGCTCAAGGCCATGGAGCCCGAGACGTGAGTCCGGCTGATACGGCGGTTGAGACAGCAGCCGTCACCATTCGTGTGTTGGACAAGGATTATCAGGTGGCATGTCCGGTCGATGAACGGGATGCCTTGCTGAATTCGGCGCGATTTCTCGACAGCAAAATGCGCGAAATACGCGAAAATAGAAAAATGGTAGGAACGGATCGCGTGGCGGTCATGGCGGCCCTGAATATTGCTCACGATTTGTTGCAGTGTGAATCGGGAAAAGATGGGGGTCCGAGCGCCAAAACCAGGCTACGCAGTCTTCAGGCCAAGGTGGAGGCCGCAATAAGTCGTGGCCGACAACTAGAGCTATAAGCGGAGTTTTACGGCAACCTTCTTAGATATGTGATTTAAACAAGTTTCAGTTTGGCGTTTCCTGGGGTGTTCGATACTGTACTGACATTTTCTTGGCCCATGCTTAACCATTTGGGGACATAACGTCGGTGTTGTGTGCATGTCCGTGTTTCGGAAAGCCTGATATGTCGACCGTTGTTCCCACGTAACTCGCTCCGGATCCAAGAGCGACGGTACAACCGGCACATTTGGGAAACGCCTCCTTTTTTTGAGCACAAATACTACTTTTTACAGGACATATTGAGTGACTGACCTTCGCTCTCTTCGCCAAGATCTGCGAACTCAAAGACGGACGCTGGATGAGTATGAGCAGTCTCACAAAAGCCAGCGTGCTGTTCAGCAACTGGTCCGGCATCGCGTATTTTGCGCGGCGCAACATATCGCCTGTTATTTGCCCAATGATGGTGAGCTGGACCTTCGCCCCTTAATTGATCAGGCCTGGGCCATGGGAAAAACGGTGTATTTGCCGGTCTTGAGCTCACTTCATCATAACCATTTACATTTTATGCCTTACCGGCCAGACGATGTACTGGTGCGTAATCGATTTGGAATTCCAGAGCCAGTGAACCATAGTCGTCGGATGGTTGATTTAAAACGTCTTGATCTGGTGTTGTTGCCTCTGGTCGGATTTGATTCCAGTGGCAATCGGTTGGGAATGGGCGGGGGGTTTTACGATCGCAGTTTTGCCTTTTTACGGCGACGACAGTGCTGGTTTAAACCTGGTTTACTAGGGGTCGCTTACGATTTTCAGGAAGTGAAAAAGCTGGATACTAGTGCCTGGGATGTGCCGCTGAATGGGGTGATGACTGAAACAGGTGTACGGTTGTTTTCCGGCAAGATGCCTGCCGGTAAGTAGCCTACTGACAGGTCAGGGAGCGGTCTTCAGTTTTTGTTGCTGTGTGCCTGGGCAGCATACGCAGAGCTGACCAGTTGAGCAGTTTTTGATTCTGATGAGTTCAACATGCCTTGCGCAAAACTACTGGCGACTACTCCTAGTCCAACGACGATGGCTAGCACAGCCATCAAATCAGGTTTTCTTTTCCGTTTCATTATCTGTTTCTGTTATGAGTTAAGTGTTTTTTGCCTACAATTCCAGTAGTAAATAGAAATTGTGGCTGCCTTACCATTGATAACGGCTGCTGTTTGTTTTTATTTAGAATAAGCTGATTTTCTATGAACCTGCGAAAATTACTGAAAAATTAGATGTTCACGGGGTGTTTTGAGGGAAGAATTGATTGCTACAACCGCTCCTCCTTAAGTAAGAGGAATAGTGATTGCAATCGACTAGATTGGCGCTTGTTTTATCTGATCGGATTAAACGCGGTGAGGCCATTCATGGCGGCATCATTACCCAGGTTATTACCAAAAAGACTGGTATAGCGGGTTTTGAAATCGCTGCCATGCAGGGCGAGATAATTGAGTATCACGGTTTCTACCAGTAGATTGACGTTATTGGCAGCGGGGCTGGAGGCCGTATCCACCGAACCATCCGAAGTACGGAACCAGCCGATCTGTTTGTGCAGGCTGAGGCCATCGGGTGCGGGCTGTAGCAGTGTTGCCTGCCCACCCGGATTGTAGACCAGGAAAAAAGAGCCAGCGGTGGATGAGTTATCGCCGGTCCATACGCCTTTACCGCGACCTGGATCATTTTCATCCGCACCGTCGAGTGTGCCATTACTGGCAACTGAGCCGTCACTGCAGACGTAGATCATTAGCGGCATACCCATTATGGCAGCGTATTCCAGACAGGCACCCATGCAGCGTCCTGCGCGTAAATCACGGGCTTCGCCTACTGAGCGGTTACCAGTGTGATAATCATAACCACCCATGGTAATGGTTCCAGCTCCAGCGTAGCCGTCCAGCACCATTTTCATCACTGAGGCGGTTTTACGGAATTCTCCGTCACCATCGAATTCGGCCTGGGTAAATATTCCTGAGGCACCGACAATATTGGTGTCGAGAGCAGGATCAATGCTGATGCCGGCGAAACGATCGGCAATATCAGCAGCCTTAAGATAACCACATTTCACCAGATCTTTAATGACCGCATCAGCGGTAATTTGCGTGTCCACCAGATCGACTTTCTTATCGCTGAGACGCACGACCGATTCCATAACGGCTTTAACGTCATCGGGGTCACTGAGGACGGCGGTAAGATTGCCAGTATCCACCATGCCGGTGACATCTGAAGGGCGATCTACCTTGGTGGGGCGAATGGTGGTGTCCACCATGCCGGCTGGCGACACTGAGTTACCACCGGATTCCGAGTTACGAGAACCAATAAGGGTAACGATGCTGCCAGTAGATCCGGTTTTGGCAATGCCATACATAGGGTTATGGGGATTATTGCCAGTATCATTATCGGAACGAGCGGGAATAACGGCGCCATTCATATTAAGCGCGGTTCCGACAGAGATTTTTTCCAGGATGCCACGTAAAAAACCACTGTCTGAGTGAAAGGGCAGGCCTAGTCTGTTGTCGATGAAATCGTTATTGGGTCCACTGACGGCGGATGCGGTTGGGTCTATGACGCCTGGCACCAT
>JAUWLO010000189.1 GCA_030613605.1 Gammaproteobacteria bacterium
GGCCGTATAGCCTGCTGCTTTTGCCATGTCGATAGCGGCAAATGTTTCAGTAAGGGTGCCGATTTGATTCACTTTAATGAGAATAGAGTTTGCAATACTTTCATCTATTCCCCTTTGAAGAATTTTGGTGTTGGTAACAAACAGATCGTCACCAACCAGTTGCACTTTATCGCCCAGTTTTTTGGTTAACAGAGCCCAACCTTCCCAGTCACTTTCATCCAGGCCATCTTCAATACTCAGGATTGGGTATTTGTCCACCCAGGATACATATTCATCAACCAGCTCCGCAGCGGTAAGCGATTTACCTTCAGAGGCCAGTTCATATTTTCCGTTTTTATAAAATTCGGAAGCAGCCGCATCGATGGCGATAAAAACATCTTTACCCGCACTGTAACCAGCAGCCTTAATCGCTTCTAGAATAACTTCGATAGCCGCTTCATTTGATGGCAGGTCGGGTGCGAAACCCCCTTCATCACCTACTGCAGTATTAAGTCCACGATCGTGTAGTACTTTTATCAGCGCATGAAATATCTCAGCGCCACATCGAATAGCCTCTGATATATTTTTAGCGCCCACAGGCTGAATCATAAATTCCTGCAAATCCACACTGTTGTCCGCATGGGAACCGCCATTGATTATGTTCATCATCGGGACTGGCAGGGTCGTCGCGCTACTACCACCAAGATAACGATAAAGCGGTAACCCCGCCTCTGTCGCTGCTGCCTTGGCCGCGGCCATTGAAACAGCCAATAAAGCATTCGCACCGAGTCGATCTTTATTTTCCGTGCCGTCAAGATCAATCATGGTTTGATCAATCGCTTCCTGATCGCTGGCATCTTTACCAAGCAAGGCATCACGAATTTCTCCATTGATATTGGCAACGGCAGTTAACACGCCTTTGCCCAGGTAACGGTTTTTATCGCCATCACGCAGCTCAATGGCTTCACGTGAACCCGTGGAGGCACCGGAAGGAACCGCTGCACGACCTAAAACACCAGACTCTAAAACAACATCTGCTTCAACTGTTGGATTGCCACGAGAATCTATAATCTCGCGGGCATGAATATTTGCGATTTTCGCGGTCATCAAAACTCCGAATAAGTGTAATTAGTAAAATTTTAAAATTAATGAAGAACTAAGCTGGATCGTGCTCAAAACCACGAGATTTAACCGCATCGTCCAGCGCCTTGAGCATTTCCAGCAAGCTTTCCATTCTATCGATTGGCCAAACATTCGGGCCATCGCTCAGGGCTTTGTCCGGGTCTGGATGGGTTTCCATAAACAACCCGGATATACCAGAGGCGACAGCAGCCCGTGCCAGCACCGGTACAAATTGACGCTGGCCACCAGAGGTGGCTCCCTGACCGCCCGGCTGTTGCACGGAATGCGTGGCATCAAACACTATCGGGCAGCCTGTTTCTCGCATAATCACCAGGCCACGCATATCAGAGATAAGGGTATTATAGCCAAAAGACACACCGCGTTCGCAGACCATGATCTGGTCATTACCTGCTTCACGCGCCTTATCCATAACATTTTTCATATCCCAGGGCGCCAGAAACTGACCCTTTTTAATGTTCACCGGTTTGCCGGTGCGGGCCACATTCTGAATAAAATTCGTCTGGCGACACAAAAAAGCCGGTGTCTGCAACACATCCACCACCGAAGCCACCTCATCTAACGGAGTGTCTTCGTGCACATCCGTCAAAACAGGCACGTCAATTTGTGCTTTAACCTCGGACAAAACGCGCAGACCTTCTTCTACACCTGGTCCACGATAGCTGCTTGTCGATGAACGGTTTGCCTTGTCGAAAGAGGATTTATAAATAAACGGGATGCCCAGTTTTGTGGTCATTTCTTTGAGTGCACCAGCAGTATCGATAGCCAGTTGCTCGGACTCAATAACGCAAGGGCCAGCGATAACAAACAGAGGCTTATCCAGACCCACTTCAAAATTGCATAGCTTCATAATATTTTTTAGGCTCTAAGTTCGATTTTCATTAAAGGCGCGCGCAGCGGTAATAAAGCCGCTAAATAACGGATGGCCGTCACGCGGCGTGGAAGTAAATTCCGGATGGAACTGGCAGGCCACAAACCAGGGATGCTCCGGTATTTCCACCATTTCCACCAGCGTGTCATCGACAGAGCGGCCCACCACGGCGAGCCCGGCATTCTGCAGCACATCCAGATAGGTATTATTAAATTCGTAGCGATGACGGTGACGTTCCATTATCTGAGACTTGCCATAAAGCTCGCGCGACATGGAGCCATCGGCCAGCACACATTCCTGGCCACCCAGGCGCATGGTACCGCCAAGGTCAGAACTTTCGCTGCGCTGTTCCACCGCCCCATCTGCCGTCGTCCATTCGGTAATCAGAGCGATCACCGGATCCTTTGTGTCCTTAACAAACTCGGTACTATGTGCTTCTTTAAGGCCAGCCACATTACGGGCATATTCAATCACTGCCACCTGCATACCAAGACAAATTCCCAGGTAAGGCACACCCTTTTCACGAGCATATTGTACTGCTGTAATTTTGCCTTCTACACCACGATCGCCAAAACCACCGGGAACCAAAATGGCATCAACGTCCTCGAGACAATCAACCCCATCATTCTCGATATCCTCAGAGTCGATGTAACTAATCTTCACTTTGGTGCGTGTGTGCAAACCAGCGTGGATCAAGGCCTCTGACAGGGATTTATAGGCCTCGGTGAGATCCATGTATTTGCCCACCATGGCGACGGTGACCTCGCCATTGGGATCATTCATGGCGTCTACTACGGCCTGCCATTCGGAAAGATCCGCAAGAGGAACATCGAGGCGCAGCTTGTCCACCACAATCTGGTCAAGGTGCTGCTCGTGCAGCAATACCGGAACCTGGTAAATACTGTCGGCATCTACTGCGGAGATAACGGCCCGTTCTTCGACGTTGGTGAACAGGGCTATTTTCCGACGTTCTTCATCCGGCACCGGGCGATCGGCACGACAGATCAGCACATCGGGCTGGATACCAATAGAACGCAGCTCTTTTACCGAATGCTGGGTGGGCTTGGTTTTGAGCTCACCGGCGGTGGGAATATAGGGCAGCAAGGTCAGATGCATGAACAGGGTATTATCATGCCCCAGCTCCACCCCCATCTGTCGAATGGCCTCCAGGAATGGCAGTGACTCGATATCACCTACCGTACCGCCGATTTCCACCATGAGAATATCCAGACCTTCCGCACACTCCATGACGCGGCGTTTGATCTCATCGGTAATATGCGGGATAACCTGCACCGTGCCACCCTGGTAATCGCCACGTCGTTCTTTGCTGATTACGTCAGAATAAATACGTCCCGAGGTGAAATTATTGCGTTGACCCATGGTAATACGCACAAAACGCTCGTAGTGACCCAGATCAAGATCGGTCTCCGCACCATCCTCAGTGACAAAGACCTCGCCGTGCTGGAATGGGCTCATGGTGCCGGGATCCACGTTGATATAGGGATCCAGCTTCATCAGGGACACTTTGAGGCCACGCGATTCAAGAATGGCAGCCAATGAGGCAGAAGCGATGCCTTTCCCCAGAGAGGAAACCACACCACCAGTCACAAATACAAATTTGGTCATTAAAAAACCCAGGAATCTTAGCAGGAAAAGGAACTTCAGACGGGAAAGTAGATTAACAGATCAGGGACTTTCTCTCAATAAAAGGAGTCCCTAGTCACTGCTGACCCACTAACAAATTTTTGCAGTGTTGCTGTCAGCTAACCTGCAAACATATGGCGTGATTTGTGGAGTTTGAGACATAAATTTAAATAACTTCTTCCGTCATTCCGGCGTAGGCCGGAATCCAGTGGTTTCAAGGACTTACTAGATTCCGGCCTACGCCGGAATGACGATTATAGGGTTAATGGAACAGCAGTTAGTCCCTGGCCCTTAGTCCCAGGAAAATTAATCGATACGAACCTGGCGCATGAGTTCTTCTCTATCCCGGCGAGGCTGGCGTGAGCCATCACTATGTTCTTCCCACATTTCTTCCCTCATAAAGTGAATCACCACTGGTTTGGAGGCCATCTGACGCCGAAGCTTTTTCAGCACCTCGACTACTTTCTCCTGTTCAGTGCGCTC
>JAUWLO010000012.1 GCA_030613605.1 Gammaproteobacteria bacterium
GTGTCCCGCGACCGCTTTTGGGACAGTGTTGAATGGCACGTATAGCAGGCAGCAATATACCGGTGCAAAACCATACGGTTATCGGGCGGAGGGCTATGTATGGCATAGGCGATAGCCATGCTAAGGCTATTTGCGCGGCAACGAATGTAAAGCCTGACAGCAAGATCAAGGATCTGACTGAACAGGAACTGGAATCTCTTCGCTCAGAAGTGGCGAAATACACCATAGAAGGTGATTTGCGTCGTGAAGTATCCATGAATATCAAGCGTTTGATGGACCTGGGCTGTTACCGTGGTATCCGTCATCGTCGCGGTTTACCCGTGCGTGGGCAGCGGACGCGTACTAATGCACGCACCCGTAAGGGACCACGTCGCATGGTTACTAGATAACAGATTTCGCTCTTATTACAGACGTTATTTTTATTAAATTTTTAAGATAAATACAGGTTAATTAGAATGGCAAGTCCACGCACTCGCAAAAAGGTCAAAAAGAACGTTGTAGATGGGATTGCTCATATCCACGCATCTTTTAATAACACCATTGTTACCATTACAGATCGTCAGGGTAATGCCCTTGCATGGGCAACCGCAGGCGGTTCCGGTTTCCGTGGATCACGAAAGAGCACACCTTTTGCCGCCCAGGTTGCTGCTGAACGGGTAGCTGCTGTTGTAAAAGATATGGGTATGAAAAATGTTGAAGTTTGCGTTAATGGCCCAGGTCCTGGTCGTGAATCAGCGATTCGTGCCCTGAATGCCAATGGTTTTGTTATTACCAGTATTACCGACGTGACGCCGATTCCTCACAATGGTTGTCGTCCACCAAAACGTCGTCGCGTTTAATGTTTCGCAGGCAAGTATTTCGTACACAAATATTTAGTACACAAATATTTAGTACACATTTTAGTACATTAAAGAATAGAGATTTCGGAGTTTAAGAATGGCTATATACCTAGGCCCTAAGTGTCGCCAATGTCGCCGAGAAGGCGCCAAGTTATTTCTAAAAGGCGAAAAATGTTATAGCGGAAAATGTGCGATGGAAAACCGTGCATTCCCTCCTGGTCAGCATGGTCAGCGACGGACCCGGACGACAGATTATGCTACTCAGCTGCGCGAGAAACAGAAAGTTCGTCGTATATACGGTGTGTTAGAAAAACAATTCCGTCTGTATTACAAAGCTGCTGATAGTCAAAAAGGGGCAACGGGCGAAAACCTGTTACAGGCACTGGAGTCTCGGCTGGATAATGTGGTATTTCGCATGGGCTTTGCGGCCTCACGTCGTGAAGCGCGTCAGCTGGTTCGTCATAAGGCGATCAGTGTTAACGGTACCATCGTGACTATTCCGTCTTATCAGGTTAACCCAGCCGATGTGGTGGCTGTATTAGAAGCCAGCCGCAAGCAATTACGTATTCAGTCAGCACTGGATATGGCGAGTCAGCGTGGTTTTGCTGACTGGGTAGATGTAGATACCAAAAAGTTTTCAGGTGTTTATAAGGCACGCCCGGAGCGTAGTGAAATGCCATCGGATATTAACGAACATTTAATTGTTGAGTTGTACTCCAAGTAACTTTTTTAGCAGTTTTTTTTAGTAAAACGGGCAACTGTTTTTGAAACGGATTATTTGAGCAGACTAATTGCTTAAAGCAAGAGAGGAAGATCCATGCAAGGTTTAATATCTGAATTTTTGAAGCCTAGTATCGTTAACGTGCAGGTATTCAATGAGCGTCACGCCGAGGTTACTTTAGAACCTCTGGAGCGCGGATTTGGCCATACACTTGGCAATGCCCTGCGTCGCATCCTCTTGTCTTCCATGACAGGTTGTGCGGTCACTGAAGTTGAGATCGAAGGTGTATTACACGAATACAGCAGCATTGAAGGCGTTCAGGAAGACGTTATTGATATCCTGTTAAACCTTAAAGGTTTGTCATTTCTGATGCACACGCGGGATGAAGTTGTGCTGACTCTTGAAAAGAAAGGCGAAGGTCCTGTTACAGCAGCTGATATCAAACTTGATCATGATGTGGAAATTGTTAACCCTGATCATGTGATCGCAAACCTGACGAAAAAAGGCTCTCTAAAGATGACACTGAAAGTGTTGTCTGGTCGTGGATATGATGCATCAAATACACGTGAAACTGATGGCGTGGATCGAGCAATTGGTAAGCTCCAGCTTGATGCTTCGTTTAGTCCTGTATCACGCGTTGCTTACACGGTTGAAAGCGCCCGTGTTGAGAAACGTACCAACCTGGATAAGTTGATTATTAATCTAGAAACAGACGGTTCGCTAGACCCTGAACAGGCTATTCGCACGGCGGCCACCATACTTCAGGATCAGCTATCCACTTTTGTTGATCTGCAGAGTCGCGAAGAAACGGCTGCCCAGTCTGATGAGCCAGAGGTTGATCCAATTCTGTTGCGCCCGGTAGATGATCTGGAATTGACCGTGCGTTCAGCAAACTGTCTGAAAGCAGAACAAATTTATTATATTGGTGATTTGATTCAATGCACCGAGGTTGAGTTGTTGAAGACACCTAACCTGGGTAAAAAATCACTGACTGAGATCAAAAGCGTGTTGGCAACCAAAGGTCTTTCTTTGGGGATGCGTCTTGAAAATTGGCCGGCTGCCAGTTTACAAGAACAACGCGACGCGACATTAGCGTAAATAACGGTTTGTTGCGTTTATTCGTTTCAAGAATAATTAAGAAAGATTAGTTAAAGGAAAGTTCCATGCGTCATCGTCAATCTGGTCGCCAACTCAATCGAAACAGCAGTCATCGTAAGGCTATGTTTCGCAATATGGCCGCTTCGCTGTTTAATCATGAAGTTATCAGAACTACCGTGCCGAAGGCGAAAGAGTTGCGCCGTGTGATCGAGCCATTAATCACTCGCGCTAAAACTGACTCTGTAGCCAATCGTCGGGTTGTTTTTGACCGCATTCGTGATCGTGACATGGTAACCAAACTGTTTACTGAACTGGGTCCTCGTTATCAGGATCGTCCTGGTGGTTACATGCGCATACTGAAGTGTGGTTTTCGTACCGGTGACAATGCGCCAATGGCTATTGTCGAACTGGTAGATCGTCCTGTTGTTGAGGGCGCCGAGGAAGGAAAAGCCGAGTCAACAGAGGCCGCCGCTGAAAAATAACTCTGGGATATGATTAATTCTACAAAAGCCGGGCATTGCCCGGCTTTTGTGTGTGGTACTGGTGAGTAATTCATGACTTGATTCATCATGATACGCCTATAGAAAAGTTCAATCATAAAACCCAGTAGTTTACTCGTGATAATAGTATTAGAATCAACTGATATTTGGATTGATCATTTAATCATCGTTTCACAGCCCGAGGGATATTAAAGATGATATTCGAAAGCTTTATTGACGCTCAATCGACGTTTTTGTGGAGTACTTTCGCTATTGCTGTCGTGCTTGGGGCTGTAGTAAATAAAACCAATTTTTGCACCATGGGTGCTGTCTCTGACTGGGTGAATATTGGTGATCTGGGCCGGATTCGTGCCTGGATGCTTGCAATGGCCATAGCCATGCTGGGTGTGGTTATCATGGAAAGCATGAGCATGGTTGACCCTGGCAGCGCATTTCCTCCCTATCGTATGGGCAACCTGATCTGGGCAGAAAATATCCTGGGCGGGCTTATATTCGGCATTGGCATGACCCTCGCTAGTGGCTGCGGCAACAAAGCTTTGATTCGTATCGGCGGTGGTAATATTAAATCCATCATGGTTCTGCTGATTATTGGTGTGATAGCGTATTTTATGGTGAACCCGTTTCCAGATTCCGATAAGACGCTCTTTACAGTGCTGTTTTATGAATGGATTCGTCCGTTAGCAATTGATCTTGGATCGGCGCAGGACATCGGTACCCTCATTAGTGAAGAAAATGCCGTAACGGTGCGCTTGATAGTCGGCTCATTGCTAGCCATGGCTGCGCTGGTCTTTATCTTTAAATCAGCTGATTTCCGCGGCAGTTTTGATAACGTACTCGGTGGAGCAGTGGTTGGTTTAGTGGTTCTTGGTGGCTGGTATTTAAGCAGTAATGTAAATATTAACGTCGAAGATGAGCCCTATACTATGTCCAGCTATTACGAAGAATGGGACAGGGTTTCCGACAGTGATGAAGGTAAACCTGCTGAGGGACGGCCGCTGAGTCCGCAATCGTTTACTTTTATTAATCCCATGGGACAGACGATGGGATACATTGCGTCAAAATTTGACCGCAGTTTGGTGACGTTTGGAATCATGGCGCTATTGGGTGTCATTGTAGGGTCATTCCTCTGGTCCCTGTTGACCAGGAGCTTCCGTATCGAGTGGTTTGCTTCCGGGCAGGACTTTGTTAATCACTTCATTGGCGCGGTTCTGATGGGTTTTGGTGGTGTGTTGGCGCTAGGTTGTACCATCGGTCAGGGTATAACGGGGGTGTCGACCCTTGCCGTTGGCTCATTCCTTGCCCTGGTTTCCATAGTTTTTGGCTGCGCGATTACCATGAAAATTCAATATTACAAACTGGTGTATGAGGAAGAAGCAAGTTTTATTAAGGCACTGGTGGCTGGGCTGGCCGATATGAAATTGTTACCCAATAGTCTGCGCAAACTGGATGCCGTTTAAAGCATACTGAGCAATTGCTTCAGAACGTGCCGGTCAGGAGCTCCAACAGCTTCTGATTTGGCATTGTTCTGATCTTGTTATTCCCCGTCATTTCTGTATGATTTGCTTTCCTTTTTTGGGCCGTTAGCTTTAGTACATGGAAGTACTTATGTCGCGAGAGGACAGGAGTCCGAAGCGACCAGTTGGCGGTGTTTGAATTAATAGCCATGGATGGCAAGTAGAAGTTTTCACATTGGGCCGTTAGCTCAGTTGGTAGAGCACCGGACTTTTAATCCGATGGTCCCGCGTTCGAATCGCGGACGGCCCACCATTTTTCTTCAGCATTCTCCGCCAGCAGGTTGGCCAGGTTGCTTGTCCAGGTCTGACTGATGTCAGTTGGTTGTTCGAAAGAAACTTATCAAGAGCTTCACTTATGTCCGAGCTACAGCACGAAGTTGAACGCCGTCGGGCATTTGCCATTATTTCTCACCCCGATGCAGGTAAAACCACGCTGACTGAAAAGCTCCTGCTGTTCGGGCGCGCCATACAGTTGGCGGGCACGGTGAAAGGCCGCAAGGCTGCACGTCATGCAACATCAGACTGGATGGCTCTGGAACAGCAGCGCGGCATCTCGATAACCACCTCCATTATGCAGTTCCCTTATCGGGACAAAATCATCAACTTGCTGGACACGCCAGGCCATGAAGATTTTTCCGAAGACACCTACCGTACCCTGACGGCGGCGGACTCGGCGTTAATGGTGATTGACTGTGCCAAAGGTGTAGAGCAACGCACCGTTAAACTCATGGAAGTGTGCCGGTTACGTGACACACCCATTATTACTTTCATCAACAAGCTTGATCGTGAAGGGCGTGATCCTCTGGAATTGCTTGATGAAGTAGAAGACGTGCTAAAAATTAAATGTGCCCCCATGACATGGCCGATTGGAATGGGTAAACGTTTCAAAGGTGTATTTGATCTGTACACCGATAAAATTCATCTGTTTAGTTCTACCCATGGCGGTAAAATTCAGGAAGGTGAAGTTGTAGAAGGTCTTGATAACCCCAGGCTTGAAGAATTGTTTGGGTCTATGGTTGAAGAGTTGCGTGAAGAAGTTGAGCTGGTGCGTGGTGCCAGCCACAAATTTGATATTGATGAGTTTTTGGCTGGCCGACTAACGCCGGTTTACTTTGGCTCCGCTATTAATAATTTTGGTGTGCGCGAGCTGTTGGATGCGTTAGTGGAGTTTGCGCCAGTACCCCCTGCACGAGAAACTTTGACAAGAACCGTAGAACCGAATGAGGAAAAATTTACCGGTTTTGTATTCAAGATTCAGGCAAATATGGATCCATCACACCGTGACCGTATCGCCTTCCTGCGTATCTGCTCAGGTAAATACACCAAAGGCATGAAGGTACGCCACGTGCGCATTGGTCGTGACGTGAAGATCCCAACGGCTATTACATTTATGGCCTCTGATCGGGAGCATGTGGAAGACGCTTATTCAGGCGATATTATCGGACTGCATAATCATGGCACCATCCAGATTGGCGATACTTTTACTCAGGGTGAAGAGCTTAAATTTATCGGTATTCCACATTTTGCACCAGAATTATTTCGGCGAGCGCGCTTACGTGATCCGTTGCGCATGAAGGCATTACAGAAAGGTTTGCAGGAGTTGTGTGAAGAAGGTGCTTCGCAATTATTTCGTCCCATGAATAATAATGATCTCATCGTTGGTGCTGTCGGAGTGCTGCAGTTTGATGTGGTGGTATACCGTTTGAAACATGAATATAACGTGGAATGTACGTTCGAGAACGTCAATGTGGCGACGGCACGTTGGGTGGAGTGCGATGATGATAAAAAACTGGATGAGTTTAAAAGAAAGGCCAATGATAATCTGGCGCTCGATGGTGATGGCAACCTTACCTATATTGCACCAACCAGAATTAATCTTGATTTAATGATTGAGCGGTGGCCTGAGATTGAATTCCGTGCAACGCGAGAGCATTAATTCTTTATATTTAGGTATGGCGAACCAGATTATTTTGGGCTCCGAACCAGCCGCGCCAATGCAGTGTAGTCACCTCTCTCAGGAATGGTTTCACCAAGAATAAATTGAACTTGCCAGAAGCTGCCATCCTTGTTGGCAAACCGGGTTGCTGTCCAGAATGCTGATGCGGGTGTTGCAGGGAAAATGGATAGATTTATTGCCGGCTGGGCACATTGTAATTCAACCAGCTCACTTAGTTCCTTGAGTTCAGGGAGACGCCATTTATTTTTATTCGCGGGTTTGTCTGTTGTGGTCGCAACCAGTGAGGCGATACTCCACAGCAATGGTTGCGCATCGCCGGTACATGTTCCTGCTTCCCATTCCTGGCCAACACTGCAGCGTGACCATTCCAGCCCCGTTTTTTTGTCAGTCACACTGCCATCGCCATTATCCTGATAGCGTTCATCGGGCGAGGTAGCTTTGATCTTTGAGTTACAGACCTGTGCCAGTAATGGGCTGGACATGAAGCAGCTGAATAAAATCGTTGTAATGACGAACAGTTTCAAACGATACCCCTTGTTCTCAACGTTAATTAGTGTGAGTTAGTCCGCGCGAATTTCTTGCCTGACCAACCGTACATGAACCTGATTGCTTTTGTAATAGGTGTAATCAAAACCAAAAACAAAGCCTATACCCCAGGCTTCGTCAGGGTTTTTTGATCCCGAATCGGCTGACCAGTAAAACTGGGCTACTGCCCCAGGGAAGGCTTTTGTGTCCAGAGCTGGTTCTGGGTAGATCGTTGCGTAGTTCACCAGGCTGCGTAATTCTTCACGGGTGGGTAGGCGCCAGTCATGGGCATTACACCAGCCTGTTTTATTGCTAATTTCAACAAAGGCATTGGTATCGCACGGCCGGGAGAGGCATTCGGCTCCACCGGGTAGCCCAGCCAGGCCGCCATTAAGCTCAGGGTTCGGGTTAAACCAGCTGTAGGTATTGTGACGGTGATGCAGACCCGGGTTTCTGCTTTTGACCTCCCATATCAGGCCGGTTTTGCGATCCAGTACGCAGGGCCACTCGATTGCGCTATCCGCAGTATTATCTACGGAGTGGATAATTGGCCTGCCTTGTTGGTCCAGTGGTACGAAGCGCTCGGAGGCGTTGCTTATCGCCCCCCAGAAGATAATCGTGATAAACAGAAAAAAATGATAAAAAATCCGTGAAAGCATAGTGCATTGTAGCGTCTGTTTTGGTTTCGCCAAACCTGAATATTTTGTGGAAATTGGACCATTTCTGACGATTAGAACAAAATATTACTGATTTTGAGCTTATTTTCTTGAAAACTGCATTAAATTCAAGGATAAAGCTAAAAAACAGGAAGTAGTTTCTAAATAAATGGCACTATGTTGCCGCCAATACTGTTAATACGGCGTATAATTCACTACTTTTTGTCGCTGGCTGGCAGCAAAAGGGACAGGGTCAACGGTGGGCCATGCAAATTAGCGTGTGAGTGAGAATGTATTTAGGAAGATGATGTGATGGGACTTGGAGGTAAAGGCACCGTGTCGAGCTGGGTTGATGATATGTTGCCACGCCTGGCGGCGTTGGGTCTGGACAAGCACTTACCCGTGCTGGTGACTTTGTTGCTGACGTTAATGTTGGCTCAATCATTGGCGATGCTGACCTGGGAACTGTTGCCGCAGCCTCAGTTGGAGGATGAAACATCATCGGTGTCGTTTACCCGATCTACGGTGCGGGCCGGGGTAGCAGGGCAAAACCAGGCCAGGCAAATTAGCCAATGGCATCTTTTTGGCCAGGTTCAGAAGTCATCCCCAGTGGCGGTTGCCAAGGTAACCGATGCACCGGATACGAGATTAAATTTAAAATTGCGAGGTGTATTGGCATCCAGTGACCCCTCGTTAGCTATGGCCATCATTGCTGATGGTAAGGGGAAGGAAGATGCTTATGCCCTGGAAGCTAAATTGCCTGGCAATGCAGTGCTCAAGGAAATTTATGTAGACCGGGTGATTCTCGAATACCGTGGGCGACTGGAAGCTTTGAGGTTACCTAAGGAGGCGATTACTAATGGTGGCCTAAAACCGGCACAGCTTAATCGTGGTGGTAGTCGAGGACTAAAAGCATCAGCTATTCGCTCTGTAAGGAATGCAGATACGTCCGCACTGCTGCGCCAGTATCGTGAAGCAATGATTAATGACCCGCAGAGTTTAATGAATCTGGTATCTGCGTCACCGGTGGTTGATAAGGTTACCGGGAAGTTGAAGGGTTACCGGATCCGTCCAGGTAAAGACAGAAAACTGTTAAGAAAATTTGGACTTAAGAATGGTGATGTGGTGACGGCGGTGAATGGTGTTTCACTGGATAATCCTATCAAGGCGTTGGAAATTATGCGTGATTTATCCACGGCTTCGTCAGTGTCGCTGGACGTGGAACGAAAAGGGCAAATGCAGTCTTTTTCATTCCAGATTGATTAACCAGGTAGCTCTATCTCAGAACAGTTTAGGCAATAGTTAGATAATAAATGAAATGAAAATTAACCGGATCAAATTTGAATGCAAGCGGGGTTCCTCAGTAAGGGGAGTGTGGCGTCCTTTGCATTTTGTTTTGTTATTAGCGTGTGTGTTATCTGCAACAAGTACTTTAGTGTATGCAGCAGAAACTACCACCCTGAATTTTAAGGGCGCCGATATACAGGCAGTGATCAGCACGGTTTCACAAGCGACCGGGAAAAATTTTATTGTTGATCCGCGGGTCAAAGGTAAAGTTACCTTGATTTCAAACCGTCCCATGGGCAAGGGCGAGATATACAAGGTATTTTTATCCATACTCGAAGTTCATGGGTTCACGGCGATACCCAGCGGTAAAGCTATAAAAATTGTGCCCGATGCTGATGCCAAGCACAGCAGTTTGCCTAACGCAACAGGGCGACGTCCTGGCCGGGGGGATGAAGCTGTTACTCGCGTTATTGAAATTGAACATGTGACTGCTGCGCAGCTTGTGCCAATTCTTCGGCCACTAGTGCCACCACAGGGGCATCTGGCAGCTTATCCACAAAGTAATGTGCTGATCATTTCAGATCGAGCTGCAAACATTGCGCGATTAATCGGCATTATTAAACGCATTGATCAACCCAGCAGTGGCGAGATTGAGATTGTAAGGCTTGAACACGCAGCGGCTTCGGATCTGGTGCGGGTGCTTACCAGTTTGCAGCAACAGGCATCGAAAAAAGGTGGCCAGACAAAGAAACCATTATTGGTTGCCGATGAACGCACCAATAGTATTTTGATTGGTGGTGATCGTTCCAATCGCCTACGGTTAAGAGCCATTATTTCTCATCTGGATACACCCTCTGAAGTGACAGGGGATACCCACGTTATTTATTTACGCTATGCAAAGGCAAAGGACCTGGTACCCGTGCTTACCGGTGTGGGTGATGCTAAAAAGAAAGCGGGTGCCAAGGGCAAGGCGCCGGCAGCTGCCAGCAACCTGGCGTTCAATATTCAGGCTGATGAAAGCACCAATGCGCTGGTTATCACCGCTTCACCGACTGTTTTTCGTTCCCTGAAATCAGTCATTAGTCAGCTGGATGTGCGCCGGGCGCAGGTGATGGTGGAGGCTATTATTGCCGAGGTTTCATCGGATCGCGCCGCAGAATTGGGCGTACAGTGGTTATTTGACGGCAGCGTTTCAGATAACCCGGTTGGCGCAATTAATTTTGGCGGTTCAGGTACCAGTATCTCCAGTATTGCAGCAGGCACAGCTGCTGCGGGCGGGGGTGTCGGGGCGGCGCTTGCATCTTTGGGGGCGGGCGCAACCTTAGGCTTTGGTACGTTTAACAGTGACACTTTCAATTTTGCGGGGCTTGTTTCAGCATTGGAAGGTGATGGGACTACCAACGTTTTATCAACACCAAATTTGGTGACCCTGGATAACCAGGAAGCAGAAATTTTTGTCGGCCAGGAATTGTCTATTCCTACCGGTTCATTCTCAAGCACAGGCTCATCAACCACAGCAGTTAACCCTTTTACTACCTTTGAACGCAAGCAGGTCGGAATTCGTCTTAAGGTAAAACCGCAAATTAATGAAGGTGATGCCATACGTTTGGATATTGAACAAACGGTTGACGGTATTAGCGCAGGCTCTGCCGGGACGGGTGATATTGTTACCAACGAGCGGTCTATTAAAACTACCGTGTTGGTGGATGATGGCAAGTTACTGGTGCTGGGCGGTTTGATTAAAGATGACCTGGTGGAAACAGAGCAAAAGGTTCCGCTTCTTGGGGATATTCCCTTGTTGGGGTGGTTGTTCCGCTATAAATCAGTGAAAAAAGTTAAAACCAATTTAATGGTTTTTTTACGTCCTACTATTTTACGTACTAAAAGTGATAATTTGAATCTTACGCGCAGCAAGTATAATTTTATTCGTTCCAAGCAGTTGCTCCTTGATGCGGAGGGGGTTAGCTTGTTATCTGATGAGACCCAGCCAGTTTTACCGATACCGGCTGAATTTCTGGAATTACCCGCGCCATTTGATGTGGTTGCAGTATCACCTGATAATCAAAAAAATGGCCCGTCTTCCGTGCTGCCCACTCCTGAAATATTTTCTTCCACGGCTCCTGCTCCCGCGCCAGCCTCTGCGGAAAGCACAGAAGATGATTTTTAACCTGGTATTTTTACGGGTGTAATTGTCGGTATGTCTAACAGTAATCCAATGCTGGAAAATGAAATGCCAGACTCTGATGCTGCTTCAGCGGGCACATTACCTTTTGCTTTTGTAAAACGTAACGGTGTCCTGGTCGGCGGAGAGCGCGATGGAAAAATCACTGTTTTAATGCGTCCGGGCGTAACCGCTATTACATTGGCGGAGGTTCGGCGTTCTCTGGGTAGGCCGGTATATTTTGAAGCGTTATCGCTTGATGAGTTTGATGCCCGTCTCCAAAAGGCCTACGAACAACATTCCGGCGAGGCCATGCAGATGATGGATGACCTCGATGAAGAGGCCGACCTTTTTGCGATAGCGCAGGATATGCCTGAACCGGAAGATCTTCTGGAAAGCGAAGACGATGCTCCCATCATTCGTTTGATTAATGCTTTGCTGACTCAGGCGATTAAAGAAGATGCTTCAGATATTCACATTGAACCCTACGAAAAAAAACTGGTAGTACGCTTTCGCGTTGATGGTATGTTGCGCGAGGTGTTAACGCCGAGGCGTGTGCTAGCACCTTTATTGGTGTCCAGAATTAAGGTTATGGCCAAACTGGATATTGCCGAAAAACGCTTGCCGCAAGATGGTCGTATTTCATTGCGTGTTGCAGGCCGGGCGGTGGATGTGCGTGTTTCTACTATCCCGACAGGCCAGGGTGAGCGAGTCGTACTGCGTTTGTTGGACAAACAGGCGGGGCGACTAAACCTGGCAAATTTAGGGATGGCTGAAAACGACCATGTTGGCATGAGTGAAGTCATTCAAAAACCTCACGGCATTATTCTGGTGACCGGGCCTACCGGCTCAGGTAAAACCACCACGCTTTACGCAGTGTTATCACAGCTTAATGACAACAAGCGCAATATCATGACCATTGAGGATCCTGTGGAATATGATCTTGATGGCATTAGTCAGACAAACGTCAATGCCAAGGTCGACATGAGTTTTGCGCGTGGCTTGCGTGCAATTTTGCGTCAGGATCCTGATGTGGTGATGGTAGGTGAAATACGTGATTTGGAAACAGCAGAAATTGCGGTGCAATCTTCATTGACCGGACATCTGGTACTTTCTACCTTGCATACCAATAGTGCGGTAGGGGCGGTAACGCGTTTGCGTGATATGGGGGTTGAGCCATTTTTGTTGTCATCAAGCTTATTGGGTGTGCTGGCACAGCGCCTGGTGCGGCTGTTGTGTAAAGAGTGCAAGCAACCCTATACGGCCAACGCGGTGGATTGTGAACGTTTTGGGCTGGACGCAATGGACCCGCCAACATTTTATAAGGCTGAAGGATGCAAGCACTGTAATTATCAGGGGTATCGTGGTCGAAGTGGTATCTATGAACTGGTCGTGGTGGATGATCAATTACGTTCCATGATTCATGACGGTACCAGTGAACACGAAATCGAACATTACGCCCGAAGAAAAAGTCCCGGGATACGACAGGATGGTTTGCGACGTGTGTTAATGGGTGACACCACAGTGGATGAAGTGTTGCGTGTTACGCGAGACGACTGATGGGCGCTTTTGAATACACTGCGTTGGATGAAAAGGGGCGTGAGCGAAAAGGTGTTCTGGAAGGCGATGCTTCTCGCCAAATTCGTCAGCAGTTAAGGGAACAGGGTCTGACACCTTTATCTGTTGAAGAAGTACACCAGCGTGAGGCTCGCGCTAAAAAAACATTATTTTTTCGACGCATCAGTTCCACTGATTTAGCGTTAATCACTCGCCAGTGGGCAACCCTGGTTCGATCTGGCTTGCCTATTGATGAAGTGCTTACAATAGTCTCCAAACAAACCGAAAAGCCTCGCCTGAAAAGTATGATGGCGGCGGTGCGCTCCCGAGTGATGGAAGGGCATCCGCTGGCAGTGGCATTGGCAGATTTTCCTCAGGTGTTTTCTGATTTATTTCGTTCCACTATTTCCGCAGGGGAGCAGTCCGGCCATCTGGAAGTGGTTCTGGAGCGACTGGCAGATTACACCGAAGGTCGGCAACAGTTATCACAAAAAATAATGCTGGCGCTGATTTATCCTGCGCTGCTGACATTGGTGGCTATTCTGGTAGTGGCCTTTCTGATGGCAGTTGTTGTACCAAAAGTTATCGGTGTGTTTGAAAATACGGGCGCAGAATTGCCCTGGGCAACTCTTGCCTTAATCGGCTTTAGTGACTTTCTGCAGCAATATGGTTTTCTATTGTTAGTGTCTGTTGTTGCGGCAGTTGGGTTGTTTTTATACATGTACCGGTTTGAAAATTTCAGGCGCAGCGTCCATCGCCTATTATTAACGTTGCCCATATCTCGGCGCCTGGTCAGGGGGGTGGAAACTTCCCGGTTTGCACGTACGTTTAGCATCCTGGTCTCCAGCGGTGTGCCGGCACTGGAAGGTATGCGCATTTCTGCACAGGTCATGACGAATATGCCCATGCGTGAGGCCGTGGATGAAGCCGCTAAACGGGTACGTGAGGGTTCAGGTATTCATCTGGCTCTAGAGGCCTGCGGTTATTTTCCGCCGATGACTGTTAACCTGATCGCCAGTGGTGAAGCCAGCGGTAACCTGGAAGAGATGCTGGATCGGGCTGCCTCGGGTCAGGAACGTGAAGTGGAGACGTTAATAGCCGGTGCTATGGGCCTGTTTGAGCCGCTGTTGATTGTTGCCATGGGCGGGATTGTTCTTTTTATTGTAATTGCAATTTTATTGCCTATCTTCGACATGAATCAACTGGTCCAGTAGCTGGTTGTTTTCTTTTATTTGTTTTTAGCTATTTAACTTTTTGTTGCTGATTGATTTCTCTTAGCGTTTCTTTAAAGTTTTCAAGTTGTGGTCCCCCGATTTCTATTGCGCGTTGAACGTAGCTTTCCGCTTCGATAATTTTTCCCTGTTCCAGTAACACTTGCGCCAGATTATTAAAAGCGGCTCCAAAATCTGAATGTTTATTGCTTGCTGTTCGAAAGGCCTGTTCCGCTGCAGGCAGGTTATTCATCATATAAAAACTATTACCCAGACCCATCTGTGCAATCAGGTTATCGGGCCAGCGAGTTAATGCGGTGCTATAAGCAGTGTTAGCATCTTGCCATCGCTTTATTTTTTCCAGAGCAGCTACTGTTTTCACATAACGTTGTGCATCTGCAGTTTCAGGTAATTTATCGGGTGGTAAAACGACAATACCCCAGTAATTGCTGCGTGCCCAGGTGCGCTCAAAAGTAGACAATGAAGTTTGGTGCCTCTCTTCCATGCCGGAACGTAGGATTATTTTTTCACTTGTGAAGTCAAAACCTGCCACGACGGCATAGTGCCAGGTTGGCGCCCAGGACAGGCCAAGGTTTTGTAATACCAGTACCGGGTTGCCGGCCGATACTTCTTTGAAAAGTGATTTCAGGTCTGGATTGATACGGTAGGCGATTCGTCCATGACGCCGACTGGCAGCCAGGATTTCAATTTGTAGCGAACCCTTGCGGGCAGGAATATATATTTCAGGAACCAGCTCCAGTGGCGAGATGTTTACTCCTGATTCCTGTAGTACTGTCGCCAGGGCTGCAGGCCCACACTGATATTTTTCTTGCGGATAAAACGGGAGTTGCGTGAGCTCGTGTTTTTGCGGCAAACCTTGCAGGTGTTCGAGTGATTGTTGTTTAAGTAGCTGTTGTTCAAGTAACCGTGCAGTTTGTGGAGCACTGGCACAGCCAGTGAGCAAACTTAAAAGGAATACAAAAAAAAGCAGGCCACCCGGATTAAGGGTGGCCTGTGACTTGAGCATGGAATTTATCTTGCTGTTTTCTTAACGAATGGGAATATATCGGTATAACCCAGAATGTCAGTGATGAGTAGTACTACGAAAACAAAGACTGCGATACCTAATATGCCGCCACCAGCAGGTAGCTGATCCAGTTGTTCATTCAGCATGGCAACTTCTTCATCAGTCAGGCTGGAAATGCGATCCTGGAGTTGAACCGGATCAACGCCTGCGCTGCGAAGTTGATCAGCCAGATCGGCCCGGCTTAATGATTCTATTAAATGTGCTCTGTCCGATTGAGCTTGCGTGCTAGAAATGACCTGGTCGGTACCAATCATTCCAGCCTGAGCGACAGGGGCAAACATTGCAAATGGGGCAAAGCAGATAAGCATGGCTCTGGCGATATTGCGGGTTACAGATTTTGGTAATTTCATGTCGGCAATTCCTCGTAGGTTATTTCTTTTGAGTGATTTGAATTGAGTAACAGTATTTTTCGTTATTTTTCGTGGTTAAGTATCTGGATAATCTGTTGATACTCGCGGCTAGTCTAGTACACATAGCAAGCCAGGTAGTTATTACACAGTTTAGCTGAATTCGCAATTCGCCAGCGCGGTCATGGATCACAAAATGAGAAAACTGATTGTAAAACGGTCTTAAGGTTCGCTTAAGATTCAGGGAAATTCCTGTGATAGGCTGATTTTCATTTTCACCTGAATTTTGCCGGTTTTTATACAAGAAGTGATTTAGATATGGTGCGAATAGCAGTTTGGCTGATATAGAACGCACTTTTGCGGCAATTTTGACTTTCACTGTGTAACTGGTGGTGCAAGTCGGGGTATAATAAGCGTCAAAATTATAACAATAAGTATTTGTGTCAGCAGGATTGTTGCTGGCCGGTAGTGTTTCATTTGGGGTTGAGTATCTTGTAGTGCAGCTTTTTCTACAGCGGTTTTGCCGGTTTTGTGGAGTTGTATGCAGTGATGCCTGAGTAAGAGGCTAGGAAATGGACAATAGGGAAAAGGATCGTCAGCATCCGCCGGTTTTAAACAAGGTGCTTACATTGCTAGACGACCTGAAGGTATCTCCTTCGGGCGCTATCATCTACGGCCACATCGAGCAGATGTTGTCAGAGATGAACGACGACCATCATAAAACAGAAGAGGCGTATGCCAGTTTTCTGGATATGTTGATGGAAGCCTGTATCTCTCTGATACCGGCAGATTCCCCTTTGCACACCCATTTACGCCTGGTGCAATTACGCCTGACGCCACCCCTGTCGGTGTCTGAATTGGGCGTGCTTAATCGTTCCGTCGAGGCGGTTGCTGATGAGCTGGCGAAATCCGGCAGTCTTCGCGAGCATGATCTTGCGCCGGCACTGACCCCGGTGATTGAACGCTTTAGTGGCGTAACACACAAAAGAGCATCCGTGACACACGCACCGCCTGTGGAGCAGAACGCGTCAAAGCCATCGTCTACCAAACCCGCTTCGGGTGAAATCATGGCAGAATTTCGCGCCAATACGGCCTATCGCGCCCATCTCGATGAAAAACGTGACGAGATGCAAAAACTCCAGCGTGATTTTGTTTCGCAAATGAGTGAGGCAATAATCGAGAGCCAGAGCTTTGGCCGTATTCTCGAAGACGCATTGGTCACATTGCAGCAGTCACCATCGATTGATGATCTGGAAAAACGCCGCAGTGAGCTGGTTAAAGCCATGGAGGAAATGACCGAAGGTCATCGAGCCCTGGATGAAAAGTTTTCCCGCGCCCAGGAATATCTCAGCATTATTGAAGATGATAATCAGCAACTTAACGATGAACTGGATCGGGTTCGTTTGTTGAGTCTCACTGATGAGCTAACCAGTTTGCCAAATCGACGTGCCTTTATGCGCCGTCTGGAAGATGAAGTGAGTCGTGTGCAGCGACATGGATATCCTCTGGGACTGATATTAATGGATCTGGATCACTTCAAGTCTATAAATGATCTTCGTGGCCATGCAGCGGGTGACGAGGTATTACGATCTTACTCCAAAGAAATTCTTTCCATTTTCCGTCATCATGATTTGGTGGCACGTTATGGCGGAGAAGAGTTTGCAGTGATACTGCCCAACACCACACAGGAAGGGGTGATGTCTGCGCTTAACAAAGTCCGTCAGCGTGTGGACGAAGTGGCCGAAATGAGGGGCTCAGATACATTCGAGTTACCGACCTTTTCTGCCGGCGTAGCAGAATTCCGACCAGGTGAAACGCCAAGCACACTCATTGAACGTGCTGACTCTGCCCTGTATGCGGCTAAACGTAAGGGACGCAATTGCACAGAGATCAGTGGTCAGGAACAGGAAATGGATAGCCATTCTCCCAGCGGCGCTGCCGGTTAATTTTCGATTCTCTTTTTTTCTATAAGTAGTTTTCCGTAGATTCAGTTTTCCATATTTGTTTTACCATGTTTGTAGTGCTGACTAGCTGACCCGGTCTGGGTTACGCTATGCCGATGAAATCTTCTCAACTTTCCCAACAGCTGGGCGAAGCATTGCTGGAACAAGGCTGGAAACTGACCTGTGCAGAATCCTGCACCGGGGGTGGCATAGCGGCTGCCGTTACGGATATTGCGGGTAGCTCTCAGTGGTTTGATCGCGGTTTTGTTACCTATTCCAATCAGGCGAAGCAGGACATGCTGGGGGTGGCCAGTGAAACCCTGGAGTGCCACGGCGCGGTGAGTGAGCAAACTGTCCGGGAAATGGTAACCGGAGCGCTGTCACGCAGCGGAGCCCAGGTCGGCGTGGCCGTGAGTGGAATCGCCGGGCCGGGTGGTGGAACTGACGAGAAACCGGTGGGGACTGTGTGTATTGCCTGGCAGGTAGAAGGTGGAGAACCTGTTGTGCGTACCGAGCACTTTAGTGGTGACCGGCATTCTGTGCGCGAGCAAACCGTACTTTGCGCTTTACAGGGCTTGCTGGATGCTGTCGGACAACACTGAAACAGGTAATGAAAAGAGCACGGTTCAGCGACTGTTCCTTGCGCTATGGCCAGATGAAGAGTTACGTCAGCAAATAAAACGCCACAGCAAAGTACTGCTGTCTCATGGTGGAGGCCGGCCGGTCGCACTTGAGAATATCCATATCACCCTGGCCTTTCTCGGAAACGTGGATGCCACCCAGCAAGCCTGCGTAGAACAGGTGGCTGACAGGATTCAATGTCCAGCATTTCGTCTTACCCTGGATCAGGCGGGCCATTGGTCACGCCCTCGTGTTTTGTGGATTGGTGCCAGTGAAATACCCGATACGCTACTTAAATTGGTGGCTGATCTCTATAAGGGAATTCGCAACTGTGGTCTGGAACTGGATTCTCGCCCCTACAGGGCGCACCTAACACTGATGCGTAAAGTTAACAGGGCGCCAGCGGAGCTGAATGTCCAGCCAGTAGACTGGCAGGTGAATCGCTTTGTCTTAGTGAGATCCACGACACTGCCCGAAGGCGTGAAGTACGAAGTCGCCAAAGAGTGGGGGCTGAGTTAAGGGTTTAATGTTTAATGTTTAATGTTTAATTTTCAACACTAAGCACTAAAAATTAAAAATTGAGGACAAAGTCCTCACAGAAACGCCCAGCCTGCAAAGGGTTCTATCTCATCCCGGTTGAGCACTATCAGCTGGTGAGCATCCGGGTTCATGCTGTGATCGGCGCTGGTGTCCACAGAGAGTCGCTGTAG
>JAUWLO010000022.1 GCA_030613605.1 Gammaproteobacteria bacterium
TTGGCCAGTGACGCGGGTTACGGTTTTATTACTAAGCTTGAAAATCTGTATGCTAAAAATAAAGCTGGCAAGGCTATGCTGAGGTAGCCTAAGGGGGCCAGAGTACTGGGCTCGTGTAAAGTGTCGAGTGTTAAAAAAGACCGCATTGCTGCGGTGACCACTCAGGGGCGCATGTTAATTATTCCTCTGAAAGAGTTGCCAGAAATGCCAAAAGGGAAAGGCAATAAAATTATAGGCATACCATCTGCACGTGTCGCCATACGAGAAGAATTTGTGGCGGCTATCACGATCATTCCGGAAGGTGAAAGTTTGACAATTTATTCGGGTAAGCGACATCTGACGCTTAAGCCAAAAGACATTGAGCACTATGAGGGCGAGCGAGGACGTAGAGGGTCTAAATTGCCACGTGGTTTCCAGCGTGTTGATGCCATTGGTGCTGATAGTCAGGAATCACCAGAAGATTAATTCACATGGCTCAAATTTTTTCGCAGTGGCTGGACCGCTTTTCACAAAAGGCTGGTAAAAAGGCAGATATACCATCCAGAAATTTCGAACTTATTCTGGATTTGCCGGCCATTCGCCCACGCAGCAAACTATGGGCATCAAAGAATGACTTGAAACCACCAATGCTTTTCTGGAAGGAGCTGAATCCTCACCCTATTGAATTATTACGTCATATTGAACGTTATCTACGACGCGTTAATACTGCAAAAATATCTGAAACGTTGCGTTCGGACTGGGTTGAGCAATCATTACTTTATGCATGTCCTGCGATTCGTAAAATTTATTCGGAAGAATATAAACTGGATGCGTTACCAGAAAGCCATGACCGCAGAGAGGGTTTGGTAGCCGCGATTAATGTGTGCACACAATTGGTGACAGGGTTTAAACGCCAGCTTTTAAATGATTATAATCTCTCAGATTCCCGGTACTCAAAGGTTAGATCGCGCACCAGATTGAATGCGTTACGTGTTCTCGAACTTATTCGAATCGAACAGCGGTTGCGTTCATTGCGTTACCAAAAATTGCCTGAGTCAGTCTGGCGTGAATGTAATCGACTTTTTTTTGCATTTGCTCAATGCGAGGACATTAAAGCGTCTCGTCAGGCGCTATCCTGCCTGCAGGTTCGACTGGATAGTAAAGCGAGAGAATTAGGTCATATTCAAGCTACCACGACCTCGATTCGACATGTCTATTTATCGATTCAATTGTATGGGTTAATGGATACCAATTCGGTTTTTTCACGAAATTTACATATGATCGATATTTATCTTTCCAGAGTTATTGATAGTCTTGATATAAAACCAGATGACGGTAGCCCGTTAATAACAGGCGAGGTGATCATTTACTCAAACCAGAAAGTCATACCCCACTTTAAGCGCCAAAGTGATGGTCTCGTCGCCACAGAAAGTACCATTAATGAAAAAATATTGGCTTTGCGAGTGGATTTGGTTCCGTTAGAGATTTTATTGGTGGGGGAGCATAAAAAATTGATAGCGCTGTTTGAATCGGAGCTGAATGAAAGTGAGAAAGCTGTGACAAGTCAGGAAGATTTGTCTCGATTATCAATTGTAGATGTTATGTGTGACAGGCTTCGTTTAAAAAAACGCAAGCAAAAGCGCGAATATATAGCGGGCCAGAAAATTCTTTATGTATATAATGGTTTTATGTCGGTGTACAAATTTCTGGTTGAGGCATCATACGAAGATGAAGAAACACAGAAAGAATTGGCGTCGGATAATGAGTTGAGGGACGCCCTGGCTAGCCACTCTGCACTTATTGCTTCAGGTGTTCATGCCATCCATTTTGGTCAATGGTATGTTGTCGATAGAAGTGAAGGAGGCGTTCATATCAGGACACAGGAATCTGAATTCACTACGGCTATGTATGTCGGTCAAATACTGACATTCAGTTATTCGCGCGAAGAATTAAAAACGCCAGCTTTAGGTTATATAACAAGACTTAGCCGTGGAAAAGTTGGTGTGATTGAAGTGACTATTCAGACTTTGTCAAAACACCCGGAGGCTACCGCAATTCAAAGCGAATTTTTGAGCAAAAATGAAATGGCTTTGCCTGCTATCTTGTTGCCAGATGTAGATAATGAAAAATCACAACGAATGGTATTGCATCAAAGCCATCATCTTTCGCCTGGTACGCCCATACAGGTAGAGCAAAATGATGGCCAATGTAAATGTGTGGTGGCCGATATTTTGCAAACCCAACGTGAGTTCATTATTTATGGTCTGGATTGTGTTGAAAATGATTAAAGTATCCCCATCTAGTGGTTCTTATGGTTCAAGTAAACTGCAATTTGTATTCGTTAGTTGACGCAAGAATTATACAGAAATTGATAAATCCGGAGTAAAAAAATGAAACGTATTTTCCTGTTTTTGGCCACCAATTTAGCAATAATTTTTGTGCTTAGTATTTTTTTGCAATTGATTGGCTTTGAAGGTTATCTTGATGAGCAGGGTGTAGATTTGAATATCAGTAGCTTGTTGATATTTTCAGCAGTTTTTGGTTTTGGTGGTTCTTTTATCTCTCTAGCGATTTCCAAATGGACTGCGAAACGATTTACTGGCGCTCAGGTGATAAGTGAACCAAAAAATAATACTGAATCGTGGTTAATCACTACAGTGCAACGTCAGGCCGAAATGGCTGGCATTGGTATGCCTGAAGTTGCTATTTACGATGCACAAGATGTGAATGCTTTTGCCACCGGGATGTCGCGAAACAAGGCGTTGGTAGCCGTCAGTACCGGGTTGTTGAAATCCATGACTCAGGATGAGGCAGAAGCTGTTTTAGCTCATGAAATCAGTCATGTTGCTAATGGGGACATGATTACCCTGGCTCTTATCCAGGGGGTGGTGAATACTTTTGTGATTTTCCTTTCCCGGGTTATTGGCCATATTGTTGATCGTGTTGTGTTTAAAACGCAACGTGGTCATGGCCCTGCTTTCTGGATTACGTCGATTGTTGCACAGCTGGTATTGGGCGTGTTGGCTAGCATTATTGTAATGTGGTTTAGTCGGCGTCGTGAATTCCGTGCCGACGCAGGGGCCGCACGGTTGGCAGGGCCGCAGAAAATGATTTCTGCTCTGGAGAAACTGCGTTCAAGTACAAACCAGCCACACTTGCCCGATCAGATGGCTGCACTTGGCATATCAGGGACAATGGGATCTGGATTCAGACGCTTATTCATGTCCCATCCACCTCTGGAGGAGCGTATTGCCATTTTGAAGGCAGACGCAGGACAGATCTCACAATGATAGCAATGTGGATTTAATTAGAAACGCTTAAAAACCTATTAGAAGTATTTAAGAGATGGAGATGGATGAGGGTTAGTCACTGCTGGTGAAGTCGTAATCAAGGCCATTTTCAGGCTGTTGTAAATAATAACCCTGTATAAAGTTTACACCATGTTGCCATAATACGGCGAGGCAAGCCGGGTCTTGCACATGTTCAGCAATGGTCATAAAGCCATGTTTAATGCCAGCCTCGGCAATTTTCTTGATAGCCTCCTGGCTTTCTTCACTGCTTACGTTGCTGATGTGGCTGCCATCAATTTTCAAATAACTGGCTTTGATGTGTTTTAAGTACGAAAGGTCAACAGAATCTTTACCAACATGATCGATTGCCAGATTGCACTGTAATTGTTGAATGCCATTAGCGAAAGTTTTAACGTTTGTAAGGTTCTCCAGTACATTTTGCTCGCTAATCTCAAAAACAAAACAACTTCCATGCAAGCGAGCAGCCTGCAATAGTTTGCTGATCCATACCAGCAGGCTTGTGTCGCGTAGCGAATCGGGGGAAATTTTTATAAAAAACTGAAGCTCTTTGCCAATTTTTCTTTTTTCAAGAATAGCTTTAGCTGAGGTCTTGATGACCCAGCGATCAATGTCTGCCATTAACTGCGCATGTTCTGCAGCACCAAGGAAATCACCAGGCATAATAATAGTATCGTCTTGATCCAGTAGTCGAATCAAAACTTCATAGCGTTCCCCAGGCTCTGCATGCAGGCTGGCAATGGGCTGAAAATGCAACTGGAATCTGTCACTCTTTAGGGCCAGTTTAATGAGGGTCACTATTCGTTTGTCGGCTTCCTGGCTGGCAAGCTCATCTTCCAGTGAAAATACATGCACCTGGTTACCCTGATTTTCTTTTGCCACCCTGCATGCAGTTTCAGTCTGTAGTAATAATTTCTTGGCATTTTCCGCAGTTTCTGTAATACGGGTTACACCTATACTGCAAGTGGTGGTAACTGATTTACTGTCAACGTCAAAAATTTTGTCAGCAATGTTTTTTCGAATATGTTCCGCCAGCCCTTCAATTTTATCACCCTGTGAGCCACATAATAGAATAGTGAAAATAGTGCCGGCATACCGTGCAACAATTGCATTATCAGGCGCCAGCTCTTTAAGCAAATTAGCAATGTCCGCTAGCACCATGTCACTACCAGCTATGCCTAGTGTATCTTTTACATTGGTGAAGTTATCTGGCTCAAGATAGAGTAATGCGCACTTGTCTTCGCCACGTATTGCACGGTCAACGGCTTCCTGGGTTTGTTCCATGAAATACTGGTGATTGAACAGGCCAGTTTGCAAGTCTTGTTGTTTGAGCAGTTGTATTTCTTTTTCGAGTTCCTTGTTGTCGCCGCTACGATGAATCATGACCTGTGCGCAAGGTTCTCCATCAATGCTGGCGCGGGAAAAGTCCATGTTGGCCAAAAACTCTTTACCATCTTCACGGATAGCTCTGAATTCCAGAATTTCTTCCGGTGGCTCATTGTCGCTGAGGCTACGTAAAACATCCTTGAAGTTTTGTTGCTGGTCCGGGGCGATAAGATCCATGATGGGAACACTTTCGAGGTCTTCAATATCCGCATAACCAAAAATATCCTGATAGCTTTGGTTGGCATAGATATGCATACCTTCATGGATATATGCAATGGGGTCTCTTGAGCTATCGAGCAAAACCCGGTTACGTTTTTCGCTTTCGTTGTACAGGCCTTTGCAATGCCTGTGGGCACGACGTTCACGCAAATGGTTGATTTCACGGTTTATAACAAACAGTAAATGTTCTTGTGCAGATTCGGAGACAAATTCAGCAGCACCAGCTTGCAAATGTTCCATAATGATAGAATCCGTTACTTCGCTTCCATTAACTATACAGGGGATATCTTTACCGGATTTTTTTACCATGGCGAGGGCCTGAATGGCGGACAAGTCCCCGACTTGTTGTGCCGCGAGCAATAAATCCCAGGTTTTACCATCGAGGGCTTCTTGCAGTTCATCGCTATTTTTAATGTGTTTGTAGCGCACTGCGAAACCGGCATTTCGCAGTGCGCTAGCTAGCGCTTCCGCATCATTTGCCGATTCTTCGAGTATCAAAGGACGGATGACATTATCGTTATCCAAAAAAAGCTCCTAATGTATTATTAAAGTCGTTTAGGTCAAATTTGTACGCAAAGTGAATTGTTAAAGGAATAAATTGTTAAATAAGTTTCCATACAGCATCAAATTCATCTTCGCTGGTTATGAAACCACTCTTTTCCTTAAGTTTCTCTCCGTCGTTTTCGATCATGGAAAATTCAAACTGATTGAAAACACCGGTGCTCTCCAGCTGTTTTGTTAATTTTATCCGGGAAAGCTGGCCGTGTACGTTAGCAATGAGCTCGTCGCCAATGCGGTGCCATACATGGGTGATCAGTGTGGCTTGCTGGTTGATGCCAGGTAAGTCCGGTAATACCAGACTGCGCTGGTATTTTTCTGGCTGGTTGTCTTTCGGTATGGCGGTGGTAGCAATAGCGTCTGCACACGGAGCCAGTTTTTGTATGCCAAGCTCCAGGCCATTGTTCCAGTTTTTAATTCTGCGAATGACCCCAATACTTAGCTGTGTGTTGTTGGTGTCGATATTATCTCTAATGCCTACCAGTTCACCCACTTGCACCTTTTGGGAAGCTTTGCCATAGGTAAGACTGCCAAGCAGGCAATAACCGGCAGCGCTTTCATTGATGCCTTTGCACGAAAGTGGGGAATACAATGCTGCTTTTTTTTCCAGGCTGTCTTCATTTGTCGTAGACAGGCTGAAAGTCGGGTTATTGGCTCGGTAGGTAAAATCCGGATCCCAAACATCGGGAGTGTGATCGTCAAGATTACTAATGCCAAACACTGGAGTGCTGGTGTAATTGGCAGCTTCATCGAGTTCAGTGTTTTCAGTGGAATCAGCTTGAAGGTTTTCTGGTTGAATCGATTCTGTTGCTGTAGGGCAGGGCTGCGTGTCGTCTTTTAGTAGAGGACGGACAACTTCATCAATGTAGTGATGAGTAGCACTTAAACCCAGGGTGATGGCCGTTTCATTACTTTTAGTGGTGCGCGAAAATGCACGGTGTGAATTACCACTCCAGGTTTGGATAAGTTGCTTGCGTACATTTTCAGGAATGCTAATGGGGCTGTGTTCTGCCGTTGGTAATGGTTGTTCCAGTAAATTTGTGAGTTCGCTGGTATCAATTACCCGATGAAATGCAGGATTTGCAGTGCCATCATCCCTGAAGTAACCCGGTGCGGCATCAGAATTCAAATTAATGATAAAGCCGTATCCGGCCTCCTGGGATCCACTCAAGGGTAAAATTTTGCAGACAGATGCTATTGATTCCAGTGTGATGGAAACTGCTTCAGTTACTTGCTGGCGGAGTCGGTATGGACCGGCTAATGCTAACAACAGTGTTTGTTTGTAAACATCCGAAATAGTACTTTCGCCAGCAATTTCCGTTTTTATATTATTTTTAACCGGAGCGTTTTGTAACTGGTTTTCTTCAGCGTATAGATAAAGACGATGTATTTGTAGCCAGATATGCTCCGGATGTTGAATATAAATCTGATAGGAACATAACAGGATGTTGCTGAGATACTGAATGGTACGATGAATGCTTTGGGTCAGGGTTTTGCTGCTAAGTTTTGAAAATGTTGAATCGAGCTTATCCTCAATAACAGATTTGTACCCTATCGCCATTTCGGAATAGAGCTGTATGGCCAATTCTGCAATTTTCTGGTTTTTTGGAGAAAGCGGCAGGTTTTGACTGACGTAATGTTTTTTCAGAACGCCGGTAATGTGAAAAACGGGCGTTCTGAATATTTCCATCACCTTGAATCGGTCATGGGCTGAAATTTTGAGTCGATTAACTTCTTTCAGGGCATTGAAAATACGCCGCGCACTTTCCCCGGTATTGGCCATCGGTAGCGCAGCCACCCATGCTTCAACGTGTCGGGGTTTGGTGTCAAACGAGCCTGATATTGGTTTGGACTGCTCGGGAATATTCAGCAGTCCTTCCGGCGTATTACCTCTCACTTGTGCTCCTGTTTTTATTGTCTGGTTCCGTTGTTTCGACAGCACTTTTCCCACAGCTCATGAGTATACTTTGCTGTGGGCAAAAGGCCATAGCAGCCCAATAAGGGTCTGACTCTAGAGGATATTTCGGCATCAGGGCGATTCCCTTTAGCTGTCAGACGATTTGGCGACCCATCAATCAGGGTCGGATATTGGAATTTTATGTGGTTTGCCGGCTACTTCGCGGACCAGTTTCGGAACCAGGTAACCGGGCAACTGACGCCGGATCCCGTTCATGAGATCTAAAGCCACAGGCTCCTCAACCTCAAAATGAGCGGCTCCCACGACATGGTCAAGCAGGTGCAGGTAGTAGGGCAATGTACCGGATTTAAAGAGCGCCTCGCTGAGGTCAACCAACGCGGCAACATTGTCATTAATGCCTTTGAGCAGCACTGCCTGATTGAGCAAAGTAGCTCCGTTAGCCTTTAACTCTGCCAGCGTGTTTGATACCTGCTCATCTATCTCATTGGCATGGTTGCAATGAGTGACCACAATGGTTTGCCATGGCAGACTGCTGAGCCAGTCCCTGAAACCAGTATCAACGCGCTCAGGTAAAACGATGGGCATGCGGGTGTGGAGCCGAAGGCGCCGGATGTGTGGAATTTTCGCCAGCTCGTCGCTTATGGCCTTTAATCGTTCGTTGCTCAGGGAAAGGGGATCGCCCCCACTGAGAATCACCTCACTGATGCTGGTATCGGCAGCAATGTACTCCATTGCTTTGGACCAGTCGCCATTGCTGGGTCGACTATCGGAATAGGGGTAATGACGGCGAAAGCAATAACGACAGTGGACGGGGCAGGCGCCAGTGGTGATTAGCAGCACACGCCCCTGATATTTGTGCAGTAGGCCAGGACTTGCTGTTGCAGGACCATCGCCGACAGGGTCTAACAGAAATCCTGGTTGATCCGTTTGTTCCAGTTGACGAGACAGCACCTGGAGCAATAGTGGGTCATTAGGGTCACCGGGTTGCATACGGGCGGCGTAATGTCGCGGGACACGTAGCGGGAATGGATTCTCGGGGGAAATGCCACCCGGTATTTGCTCTGGTGTCAGCTTAAGGGCTGACAACAATGCCTCGGGGTCGCGATAGGCTCGAGCAAGTTCCGTTTGCCAGCGTTCACTTTTTGGGTTGTTCTCCGGACAGTTGTCCTGGCAATCGTCCTGACAAATGGTGGTCGTAAGCGGTATCATACGCCGCATATTCCCAGAACGAGGTAAGAATGGCTAATTTCTCCACAAACGAATTTAAATCTGGCCTCAAAGTCATGATTGATAATGACCCCTGTTCCATGATTGATGTGGATATGGTGAAACCAGGTAAAGGACAGGCTTTTACCCGGGTCAAACTCCGTAACCTGATTACGGGCAGGGTGGTTGAGCGCACTTATAAGTCTGGCGAATCACTGCCAGGTGCGGATGTGATCGATACGGAAATGCAGTATCTCTACAACGATGGTGAGTTCTGGTATTTCATGGATCCCAATACGTTTGAGCAGGTGGGCGCAGATGAAAAAGCCGTGGGTGACCAACGTAAATGGCTCAAGGAGCAGGATAACTGCGAAGTCACTCTGTGGAATGACAACCCTATTGCCATTGCCACCCCCAATTTTGTTGAGCTTCGCATTACCGAAACAGATCCGGGTCTAAAGGGTGACACGGCACAGGGCGGCATTAAGCCCGCTACTCTGGAAACCGGCGCAATGGTGAAGGTGCCGTTGTTTATAGAAGTGGATGAAATGATCAAAGTGGATACCCGTACCGGTGAGTACGTGAGCCGAGTTAAGGAATAATCCCTCTCACAGTGGAGACCTCCTCCAACAACGACTGGCGACCCTCCGCATCGTTTGAAGTGATACAGCAAAGGGCAGAATTGCTGGCCAGAATTCGCCGTTATTTTGCCGAAAATGGGGCGTTGGAGGTTGAGACGCCATTGCTGACCTCAGCCACTACTCCTGATCCCAACATCCCCAGTTTTTCGACGGTTTCCGGTAATGCTGGTGAATCTTGTCGATACCTTAGTACCTCCCCCGAATTTGCCATGAAACGCCTGTTGGCAGCGGGCTCCGGGCCAATTTATCAGATTTGCAAGGCGTTTAGGCGGGGTGAGCAGGGCAAGCTGCACAATCCTGAATTCACGCTACTGGAATGGTATCGACCGGGTTTTGATCATCATCGGTTAATGGATGAGGTGGCGGCGCTGGTTATGATTCTGGCTGAGGGATATCGAACTTTTAAGAGCGAGGAGCGACTCACCTATGGCGACTGTTTTCAGCGTTATCTCGAGGTTGACCCCTATGTTGCGGATGTAGCCCGTCTTAAAATCTGTGCGAAGCAGCAAGGCCTGGAGATCAACTCCGGATTAACCACGATGGACCGCGATGGCTGGCTGGATCTGCTCATGAGCCATTGTATACAGCCCAACCTTGGTCAGGGTCGACTCAGTTTTGTTTATGATTACCCCGCCAGTCAGGCCTCTTTGGCCAAAATTCGCCCAGGCACTCCACCTGTAGCGGAACGTTTTGAGCTGTTTATGGACGGCGTGGAGCTGGCCAATGGTTTCCATGAGTTACAGGATGCAGCAGAGCAAAGAGCCAGGTTTGAGGAAGAATTGCAGTGCCGGCAGGAGAATGGGCTTGAAAGCGTCAAAATAGATGAATATCTGCTGGCTGCGCTAGAGGCAGGTTTGCCAGAGTGTGCTGGTGTCGCCATGGGACTGGACAGGTTGATGATGGTGCTAATAGGCGCTGGCCGGATGAAAGAGGTGTTAACTTTTCCCTACGACAGGGTGTAGGGGCAGAATACTGTCGAAATATTTTACAATTCCACCAGACTCCCTTTTTCTGTGAACGGTGTAACTGTTTTAAGGCATTGATTTGTGAACAGGTTCTCAGTTTTTAGGTTGTTTGGCCTCGATTTTGCACTCTATACTCTGATCTACAACAGGTGGAGCTGTTGATTGACGGGATGGAACCCTTGAGTTGTCTTTTACGTCATTAACCTTACCAACCTTAAGCTATTGGTTGGTAGGAAGTTGGTTGCGGTAGTAATGGATGTTATCTTGCAATGTACAAAAACATGAGAGGCTTGTCCTGAAATGGAAAAACGTTGGAGCGAAAGAAAAGAACTGAGCGTTGGTGTTGATATTTATCAGCAGGGCGAGCTGTTGGCTTCCTGCCTTTCCAAAGATATCGGGCTGGGTGGGGCCTTTCTGGGTACGGATTGCTTGCTGGGTGTGAGCGAAGAATCGGATGTTGAGCTGATCTTTAGTCTCGCTTCCACAGAAGACAGTACTCGTCATAAAATACATGCACGGGTGACCCGCGTTTCTGACACGGGTGTTGGTTTTAAATTCTGTGATTTTGATACCGGAGTGTTTCGGTCATTGCAGGAAATCATGTCCTACAAAGAAGGCTCCAAAGATACAGCTCACTGATTCAGCTCTCTTCGGTTCACACTGAGTCTTATCTTACTCTTATTCCAGGCCATTAATTTAGGCCATTAACACTCGGAAGCACCCCGGTTTTACATTCTCCCCTGTCATGCGGGTCTCGCGGGATATTTAACAAAACTGGTCTTCTACTTTTCTTCATCGTTTTCTGCGTCTGCGGATGATCCATCTTTTTCACGCCACTTATCGTAGCAGGCTATGCCGCAAAAGTGCTGCGTATACTCATCCCCCTCGCTGCTCATTGCCACAGATTCAGGAATCTCCGTCAGGCAGACATCGCAGCTGACGTTTTCCGGTTCTTTTGGGATTGGTTTATTTGTCACAGCCTTACCTCACGCATTTAAAGCTCCCTGTCACAAGCGTAGTTCATTTTGAGAGATTTATGAGCTTATTGGTAGGGTAATCAAGAGGTATTAACCGTGGTAGAAAATTAGCACTGTTTTGCTAATGCCTGCCCCATTTGAATATGGTCACCCGCTTTGATATCCGTGATCCAGTCAATTGTATTGGCACCGTGGAGCAAGATGACTGTTGAGCCCATATTGAAACGTCCAATTTCATCACCCTTTTTAAAGTCAGTCTGAGAGTTGTCAGACTCGTATTTCCAGTGTCGAATTTCCTTGCCGGCTGGTGGTGGCACTTCACCGGCCCAGACGGTTTCAATGCTGGCCACAAAGATGGCGCCGACCAACACCATCGCCATAGGTCCTACCTCGGTATCAAAATAGGCCACTACGCGCTCATTGCGTGCGAATAAACGGGGACCGGCACGAGCAGTGGCAGGGCTAACGCTAACTAGTCGGCCAGGTACATGGGCCATGGCAGTGAGTTTGCCATCGATGGGAATATGGATACGATGATAGTCGCGGGGTGAGAGATACAGGGTGGCGAATTTTCCATCTTCAAATTGCTCGGCAGCCCGAACATCGCCCCCCAGTAGTTCTAGCAAGGAATAATCTCGCCCCTTGGCCTGGAAAATACGTCCATCTTTGATGTCCCCCAACTGACTGACGGCACCATCCACTGGGCAGGCGAGAGCTTTGGCATCATCTACAATGGGGCGTGCATCGGCTCGAAGCACACGTGTAAAAAAGGCGTTAAAGCTGGGGTAGGTTTCGAGATCAGGTTCCTGCGCCAGACTCATGTCTACCTTGAATTGTTTAACAAACCAGCGGGTAAATCGGCTTTTCCACCAGTAAACCTCGCTGCGAGTTATGGCATGCATGACGCGAGACAGGGCATGGTGTGGCAAAAGATAGGTTGGCCAGCCCTTTAAATAGTCCAAAAGGCTGGCGCCGCGTTCAGTAGGGTGTTCAGTAGATTGTTGTGTCATATTATTGCTAAATAATGTTACTAATTAGTGGTGGTGTTTGCTGTCTGAATGATCTTTCATCTCATCCATCGAATCATGATTCATGTCATGTGAGTCGTGGTTCATGTCGTGTGAGTCGTGACCCATATCATGTTTAGAATGATCTTCCATGCCATGGCTTTTTTTCACGGTCGCAGTGAAATCGAATGTTGATTTATCCGATAAATGCAGAGTGAATTGAATTTTATCACCGCTTCTGGTTTTTTTCTTTGGCTTGATTAGCATCAGGTGTAATCCACCTGGCTCGAATAACACTTTACCGTTTGGGCTAATGATGATTTTTGATACTGGCAACATGCGAGCGATATCATCCTTTATTTCGGTGCGGTGAATTTCTACACGACTAAATTGCGGTGATGTAATGCTCAATATGGTGTGAGTTTTGTCGGTGTGATTATGCAGTGACAAATATGCCGCCAACATTTTCACTGAGGGGGGTGCTTCGCGAACCCAGGCATTATGCACTTCCAGCTTCTGCTTTTCATGAGAAGGATGGGAAGAGTCTGAAGCAACGCCAGACACGCTTACACACAAAAAGCACAATAAAATGATCGTTCTCATCGGTTTCCTTTAATTTCTTATTTCGTTTGATTGGCCGTATTATCGCATTTTTTATGCTGAATGGTTTATGTAATAGAGAGTAACCAAAAGGGTGCCATTTTCTCCCGTCATTCTCACCCGTGAGACATGCCATATGGGTATACTAGGCACATAAAAATCAATAGACTCGCGAACCTAATGACCGATAGCAAGCAATACAGCCATGATCATCAAGCCGTAACCGGTATTCTCATCACTAATCTGGGTACCCCCGACGAACCCACGACGGCTGGTTTAAGGCGGTACCTGGCAGAGTTTCTGTGGGACCCACGCATCGTTGATATGCCTCGACCTTTATGGTGGCTGATTCTGCATGGCTTTATTTTACGTTTTCGACCCAGTCGGTCGGCTGCGTCATATCGGACCGTATGGACCGAAGATGGTTCACCTTTACTGAGTATCTCGAAAAAACAGCTTGAAGCTTTGCGGCAACTTTTGTCGCAACAGGTGAACGGACCGGTAGTGGTGGAGCTTGGCATGCGTTATGGCAATCCTTCCATATCTTCCGCGCTGGAAAGGTTGCGCGATGCCAATGCACAGCGTGTGCTGGTGTTTCCGCTGTATCCACAGAATTCCTGTAGTACAACGGCATCTACTTTTGATGCGGTTGCTGCAACAGTAGAAAAATGGCGTTGGTTGCCGGAGTTTCGCTTTATTAATCAATACCACGATGACGCTAATTATATTGAAGTATTGGCAGCCAGCATTCGTGAAGCGTGGAGCGATAGAGAACAGTCAGAGAAGTTATTATTTTCATTTCATGGTACGCCAAAACGTTTTCACACTGATGGCGATCCCTATTTTGTTCAATGCCACCAAACGGCACAATTAGTGGCCGAACGACTGGGCCTGGATAAGGACCGTTGGCAACTGACCTTTCAGTCGATCTTTGGTCGGGAAGAGTGGCTTAAACCTTACACCATCGAAACTTTGCGAGAGTTAGGCGCGGGCGGTGTTACATCTGTGGATATAGTGTGTCCGGGTTTTTCAGCAGATTGCCTGGAAACTATCGAAGAGATTAGCGTGGAAAACAGGGATGCTTTTATAGAAGCCGGTGGGAAATCATTTAATTACATTCCAGCCCTCAATGATCGCGCTGATCATATTAGTGCCCTCGCGAGTCTGGTTCAAAAAAATATTACTGACTGGGCATAGTGTAATCTTGCCTGGGCTGGCTTGTTTTAATTCCCGGATTTATCCGATTTACCCTTACCCAATAGATAAGCCTCTGTAAGTGCTGTTTTCAGATCAGTATGCTGGGATAAATCATCAATTGCTAAATATTGTTTCGCGATAGATTGAATATGATTGAGGGCTATATTGTCATGCCATGCATTTTCGAAATCATCCATTGAAAAAACACCGTTTTCACAATAGTTAGCAGCAACCCCGGTTGCCTGGCTAAACCGGATGGTTTCTTCCTGCATTACCTCATATTCGTAAGAATACGTATCGATATTTCCTTCTTTGGCAAGTCTTGAATATATTGATGCTAACCTGTCATGGTTTTCCTGTGATGTTTCCATGAGGTGATCGAGATCGATGATTGTCTCGGCGGTATAATGTTCACCTTTAAAATAGAACTCAATGCTGGCAACAATTTTATTTCCATTATTATTTTCCATTTTTCAATCTATTCTCGCAGACTGTCTTTCCAGTTTATTTTGTAAGCTCGCAAGAACTTTCTGTGTTTGGCGAAGTTCACGTAGCATTTCATCCTTAGTCGGAGGTCTTTGCAACTTATCCAGTTGCTCCTGTTTGGCTTCCTCCAGGTTATTGATTACCACGGCAATGAATAAGTTAATGACCACGAACGTACCCAGTACCACAAAACTGACGAAGTAAATCCAGCTCATGGGATGCATGTCCATGGCGGTGTACATAACGTCAGTCCAGTCTTCAAGCGTCACTACGCGAAATAAAGTGAGCAGAGATATGCCTAATGTTTCCCAGTGTGTTGGGTCGTGCTCATGAAATAGATGGTAGCCAGCCACGCCGTATATGTAAAAAATAACGCTCATTAAAAGTAAAACATGTCCCATGCTGGGAATAGAGCGCACCAGTGTGCTGATAATGAGGCGTAATTCGGGGATTGTGGATATTAAGCGCGCGACCCGCAGCAGACGGGCGAGACGAGCAATCATGGCATATTCGCCTGTGGCAGGTATTAGCGAAAAAACCACGATGGAAAAATCAAACAGGTTCCAGCCATTGCCAAAATAAAGCTTTAGTTTTGGCGCAACCGCAGTGATTTTTAATAGTGCTTCGATAATAAATACACCGAGAATGAGCTGGTTACCCAGGGTTAGCCAGTCGCCGTATTCGGCGACGATAGCGGGTGAAGTTTCCAGACCAAGGATGACTGCATTGAGCAATATCAAGCCAATGATAAAGTACTCAAAACTGGATTTTTCAACGATGGATAAAGCGATTTTTTTCATGTGTTGTTCTTTTTAATTAGAATCTTATATGGGGTTTAATATGTTCTGGAATTTTAAAATCTGAGAATATATGGCGGTGACTATTGTATTTTTTTGGTATTCTTTTTGAACAGTTGGTTTAAATTATCAAAAAACAGGCCTGGATCAACGCGGGCGTTGTTCAGGCTGACACTCCAGTGTAAATGTGGTCCGGTGACGCGACCGGTTTGTCCTACTGCACCGATTACCTCTCCTTGCTTCACCAGTTGTCCGGGCTTAACTTTTATATTGCTCATGTGGCAATACATGGTGATCAGTCCCTGACCGTGGTCGATAAAGACTGAATTGCCATTAAAAAAGAAATCACCACTTTCAATCACCTTACCAGCCGAGGGTGCCTGAATGAGCGTTCCTTCGGGGGCGGCAATGTCGATGCCGCTATGTGGTTTGCGAGCCTGCTCATTAAAAAATCGGCGCAGGCCAAAGGGGCT
>JAUWLO010000258.1 GCA_030613605.1 Gammaproteobacteria bacterium
TTTGTACAGCTCTCTGATGGGTTGGCGGCAGCGGTATAGGTTCATCTAGCGCGACGCCTAATGCAATGACAGATAGTATAAAAACGATCTGCCCGTATTGTGGTGTTGGGTGTGGATTATTAATAGAAAAAGGGCCGGATGATGAAATTTCCGTAAAGGGCGATCCAGATCACCCAGCTAACTATGGTCGGTTATGCTCCAAGGGTGCCGCACTTGGCCAGACTATGGGGCCGGAAGGGCGACTTCTTTACCCAAAGATAAATGGTCAGCGAGCAGGCTGGTCGGATGCTATTCAGCATGTCGCAGATGGTTTTGCAAAAATCATAAAACAGCATGGACCTGATTCCGTTGCTTTTTATGTTTCCGGACAGCTGCTGACAGAAGATTATTACGTTGCCAATAAACTGATGAAGGGTTTTATCGGTAGCGCAAACATTGATACTAATTCCCGCCTTTGCATGTCATCAACCGTTGCGGGTCAGAAACGGGCATTTGGTTCAGATACAGTGCCCTGTTGTTATGAGGATCTGGAGCAAGCAAAGCTAATTGTACTGACTGGTTCCAATGCGGCCTGGTGTCACCCGGTGCTTTATCAGCGAATTGTTTCCGCGAAAAAACAAAATTCTGATTTGAAGGTCGTGGTGATAGACCCTCGTCGTACAGCCACCTGTGATATTGCCGATTTACATTTACCTGTGGCTTCAGGATCTGACGCAGTATTATTCAATGGCCTATTAAATTATATGCATGAAAATGGCTACGTAAATGAATTATACCTCCAGCAATACACCGAAGGTTTTAATGAGGCATTAAAAAGCGCACAAAATACGGCTGGTGATTTGGAAAATATTGCCAACCAGTGTGGTCTGGATAAGGATGCACTAGAGGAATTCTATCGTTGGTTTGTTGATACAGAGCGTGTCGTCACTGTTTATTCGCAGGGTGTCAATCAATCAAGCAGTGGTACTGATAAAGTTAATGCCATTATTAACTGCCATCTTGCAACAGGTCGTATCGGTCGGCCGGGAATGGGGCCATTTTCTTTTACCGGGCAAACCAATGCCATGGGTGGCAGGGAAGTGGGTGGGTTGGCAAATCAACTTGCCGCTCATATGGATATTGAAAATAAAGAGCACCGTGAAATTGTTCAGAAGCATTGGGGATCGCCATTAATAGCCGACAGGCAAGGGTTGAAAGCCGTCGAGTTATTTCAGTCGATTGAGTCAGGCAAAGTAAAAGCAATATGGATTATATGCACCAATCCGGTTGTTAGTCTGCCCGAGGCGGATCAGGTCAAAAAAGCCCTGGAAAAATGTGAGTTGGTTGTGGTTTCAGAGTGCATCGAAAATACAGATACTACGCCCTATGCGGATGTTGTCTTGCCAGCAAAAACCTGGTCAGAAAAAGATGGCACAGTGACAAATTCCGAGCGTTGTATATCGCGGCAACGTGGTTTTGTTTCTGGCGTGGGCGAAAGCCGGCCAGATTGGTGGATTATTTCGAGTGTCGCAAAAGCGATGAACTTTTCTGATGCGTTTGACTATTCTTCTCCTGTGCAAATATTTAAAGAACATGCAGCGTTGTCCGGTGTGAATAATGGTGGATCACGTGATTTTGACATTTCCGGGTTGTCATTAATCTCTGACGGCCAATACGATGATTTGCAACCAACGCAATGGCCAATTACATCGGAAAGGCCAGACGGCCAGCAAAGAATGTTTGCCAGTGGCCGATTCTATACTGATACAGGTAAAGCACAGTTTATTGCAGTCTCGCCTCGTAAGCCGGTGCAACCCGTTACGGATAGCTTCCCCTTTGTTTTGAATACAGGCAGAAGTCGTGATCAATGGCACACCATGGCGCGAACCGGGTTTGCAGCGCGTCTTTCAGAACATGCACCAGAACCCTATCTTGAGATGCACCCCAATGATGCTCAAACCATTGGTGTTGGAGAAGGTTCTCTAGTGTCTGTGTTCAGCCAACTTGGTGAAGCAGTGGCCCGTTTGCGGGTTGATCACGGTCAGTGTCAGGGCAGTGTGTTTATGCCGATCCACTGGAATGATCAATTCACCAGTCTTGGACGCGTTGGTGCCGTTGTTAATGCTGAAGTTGATCCAGTTTCAGGTCAGCCTGAATTCAAACATACACCCGTTAAGGTTGTTCCTTATAGGCCAGAGTGGCATGGTTTTTTACTATCGAGAAGAAAATTAGAGCTAAGAGAAGCAAGTTACTGGTCGCGGGCTATTGGTGATGGGTTTTATCGTTACGAAATAGCAGGTGAGCAATCTGCGGATGACTGGCCAGCCTGGGCCAGGAATTTACTCTGCGCATCAGAGGCTGATACCAACTGGGTCGAATACCTTGATAAGGGCTCGAAACAGTACCGCGGTGTGCGTCTTGTGAGTAATCGGGTAGAAAGTTGTATTTTTATTGCGCCAGACCATCAGTTACCACCGCGAAGCTGGCTTGAAGGTTTGTTTGCAAAGCAATCACTTAACGATGTTGAGCGTAAAGGGCTATTAACGGGTCGTGCCCCTGTCGGACAAAAAGATCAGGGGCGCGTTATATGTGCTTGTTTCCAGGTCGGCATAAATACCATTATGGATGCGATCAGGACCCAGGGATTAACCACTCCTGAGGCCATTGGTGATGCTCTCAAAGCTGGGACCAATTGTGGATCGTGTGTTCCAGAGATACGTGAATTATTGGGTACTACTTTAAGTCAAAAAACATCGTAGTATTGTTGGAGTATAAATTGAGCTGATTTAATAAAGTGATTAATCATTTTCAACTGTTTTAATTACATAGGTTGTGTAGGGGAACAGGTAATCTTCGCCTTCGCGCCACTTCCACACGTTCATGAGTTCAGTTAATGAACGTAACGTAACCCTGGTTTTCCCCAGCGCGATATTTTGTATCCAGTAAAGTTCGTCCCCAATGGGATTAATGCCTTCAATGAATGGT
>JAUWLO010000095.1 GCA_030613605.1 Gammaproteobacteria bacterium
TGAATCAACTTGGCATTGGTGCGCAAGGGCTTGGGGGGCTTACCACGGTACTGGACATCAAAGTATCGGATTTTCCCACCCATGTTGCGTCCAAACCCGTGGCAATGATTCCCAACTGTGCCGCCACTCGCCACATACACTTCACCCTGGACGGCAGCGGCCCAGTCAATCTACCCACACCCAATTTAAAAGACTGGCCGGAAATAGCGCTCGCCGGCAAAGAAACCGCGCGCCAGATTAACCTCGACACCATTACCCGTGACGACATCGCCCAATGGCAACCCGGCGAGACCCTGTTGCTTTCAGGCAAACTGCTCACCGGTCGTGATGCCGCCCACAAACGTCTGGTGGATCTACTCGATAAAGGTGAACCATTACCTGAAGGCGTCGATTTGAAAAATCGATTTATCTACTACGTAGGCCCAGTCGATGCAGTACGTGACGAAGCCGTGGGCCCAGCCGGCCCCACCACCGCCACTCGCATGGACAAATTTACCGATACCATCCTGGAAAAAACCGGTCTGATGGGCATGGTGGGCAAGGCCGAACGTGGTCCCGAGGCTATCAAAAGCATCAAAGACCATGGCGCGGTTTATCTTATCGCCACCGGCGGGGCCGCTTATCTGGTATCGAAGGCGATTCGCTCATCCAAAGTTATCGCCTTCCCGGAACTGGGCATGGAGGCGATTCACGAATTCGTGGTGGAAGACATGCCGGTCACCGTAGCTGTGGACACCAAAGGACATTCAGTACATCTAACAGGACCAGCGGAATGGCAGGCCAGGATTGCGGGGATTCCCATCACCTCAAAATAACTGTCCGTTCACCAATAATCACACGTCCTTACTATCCTTCCGTATTGTACCCAGGCAACAAAAAGGGCCCGCTTAGCGGGCCCTTTCAGCATCTCATCCTTAAGACATTAAGCTATAGATCAATCCAGCTGCACCATCAGTATTTTAAAGTTATTGTCTTTACTCATGGCAATCTGGCGATACAACGTTACCGGAGCCTTGCTCACATAAGCCAGGCGCAAAGTCCTTGCCATTTCCTGATTAACCGCACTTGCGGCGCTACTGCCATTGTCGTGAAGTGCCAGGGTGTAAATCATGCCAGGCCGTGAATCAAGGGTGACCAGCACTTCGGCATGAGCCTTGTTTTTACCCTGACCAAAATTCATTCCCTCAATTTGGACCCGGTACAAACTGATCTTTCCCTTGACCTCCACCGAATGTCCATCAGGCTTATCGATTTTCACTGGACTATCTGCCACTGCGACCCCCGCAAACAACAAACCCAGAGAAACTACCAAACTCATTATGCTGCGTGTAAACGTATCCATTACAAACCCCTCCATTGTTAAAAGTAAACTACAAAACAAACCTTTGCGTCATTGCTATTTATGTTTTGTATGGGCAGATAATAGAAACTAATCCTTAAGCACAACTTAACGAAAACTTAAGAGAGGCTTAAAAAAGAAAAACAACAGGAGAATGAATAAATATCTGACGAGCCGCAGCAGATGCAGGCCCTGGAAAAACAGGGGAAGTTATTTTTCCCTGGCCTTATTTTGCCGGTGAGCCATGCCCGCTCTTCTCATGGGTGAGAAAAAGCGCAACGCCAATGAGGGCAATACCACCAGCGAGGTAAAGCAGATCCATGGGTGTGGCAAAATCCATGCTCACGGCATGCTCGAAGTATTTGACGATAAGGATCATCAAGATAACTTTGGCCAGGCGGCCTTTAAGATCATCCAGACTGTGAATAATAAGCACGCTGGATGCTGTTTCGGATGCCTCCGCCTGTTCAATACGGCTGATGAACAACTCGTACAAACCCAGGGCAAAAATCAACAAGACAGTCCCCAGCAGATAACCATCGATAATTTCCACCACATGGGTCACCGTGTTACTGCGGAAAACAGCTCGCGCCTCTCCGGTTAGCTCGGGTGACGTGTAATCAACCATATGACCAACCAAAAACCAGGCATCAACGGTGGCGACAAAAAACATCACAAACGCCGTCGCCAGACTGGCTATCACGGCAAACAATACGACAAAACGACTTTGCCAAAGGGCGCCTTCAAATAAGTGTTCCAGTTTTTTCATATCAGTTTGTTTTGAAATCCACGTTTCTTTATTTATTTATTCAGATACTGTTGGTCAAACGCATCAACTGGCCCCAGGCTGGGAGCTCCACGTAATTTGGAATGTTTGATGGCTGCTGCCACCGAGTCCTCGGATGCATTTCGATCAATAATTAAATTCACACCCGTTGCAAGAGCATCAGGACGTTTGATTTTATCTTTGTTTGCCTTCCACAGCAGCGGCCACATATCTGCATTGCCGTAAACTTCTGGCATTGCCGCGATATCCCACAGGTTATCTTTTTTACTAACGGTGTACGTGCTTTTTTGTGAAGTGGAAACAGGCTCCGGCATCGCTTGCTCTGCAATGACTGGAATTTCATCTTCCATGATCACAGGCGCTTCAGCCTCTGCATCCATCTGTACCTGCAATTCGGCCATGATAATATTGGCGGTATCGTAGGCGACCTTCACCCGGTCATCATTCAATGCAGTTTCTGCCGATTCCAGCCGCTTTTTTTGATCCGTAACCATTTGATCCATATAGTCTTTACGCAAGCTGGTAATAAGGAATCGGGCATCTCCGCGATAGGATTGCAGCACTGCTGCTTCGGCCTGTTCTCGCGCCTTGGTTGCCAGATCACGAGCCTCCCGGTACTCGTCCGCGGCCATGGCATTATCGGCCTTATCGAGAATTTTGGTGGTATCACGCCAGAGATACTTACGTTGTTTTGCGTTAGCGATTGCCACGTCTGCCGCCATGATGGCGCTGGCTGCATCAGCAGCGGTAACTGGGGGCGCTGGTGTCTCTGCCTGTTCTGGCCATGCCGAGCAACCCGCCAGTAGCACCACACTCAAAGCCAACAATATGATTTGGTTGTGTTTTTTCATTACCTCACCTCCAATGGAGAAGCTACAATTCTGAATTCAGCCTATGAAACGTCACTTTTGGAAAAAACTTAAGATTTTTTAAGGACTTAAGGTTTAAAAGAAAGTCAGATGGCCTGCCTATAATTTCAGGGGCTAAATACAGAAATCTATTCGTTCAGCGCCTTGTCCTGAGCCATTACAGCCTTATCACGGGCAGCCCTGGCATTATCTTTCGCCAGACTATAGTCGCCATCTTCAAGGGCCTTTTCCGCATCTTTTAGCAGCCCTTCCGCTGATTCAAGATCTTTTGCAGCACGAGTATCTGCACCTGCCTTTCGGGCAGCCTCCACAGCCTGACGTGCATTGCTCATTTCCTGAACCGGCATACCGGTGCATGCTGTCATTAGCAACATCAAAACAAGCAAAGAACTTTTTAAGAGATAAGATTTAGTGTTCATTGGATCCATAAGGCCAGCTTTGCTGTGCCCAGTCGAGATCAACGTAGCACCGGCCTAAAAAGCTGTCAAGACAAGCCCCATCAGGGATTCAGGGCGACTCTTAAGAAGACTCATTGTAGGCGACAATGGGTACAGTCGCCGATACAATCCGCAGATAACCTTTAAAACCTGATTTTCAAAAAGCACTACCCAGGAGATAACGAACGTGTCAGTCACTATTTACCATAATCCCCAATGTTCAAAATGCCGAACAACTCTGCAGCTCCTGCAAGATAAAAAATTAGAACCCACCGTGGTGGAATATCTCAAAACACCACCCGATGCGAAAACCCTGGATGAACTGCTCACAAAACTTGGCATGGAACCACGTGACCTAATGCGCAAACACGAAGCCGAATACAAAGATAATAACCTGGACAATGAAAGCCTCAGCCGGGATCAACTCATTCAGGCCATGATCGATTTTCCCAAACTTATCGAACGACCTATCGTTGTTGCCAACGGCAAAGTTGCCATTGGCCGCCCGGTAGAAAACGTACTGGATATTCTCTGACAATGGCTAATATAAAAATGGCCGACATACTGGTTCTTTATTACAGCCGTCATGGCTCCACTCACGAAATGGCGCAACTGGTATCGCGAGGCATTGAAGAAGTCCCCGGAGCACAGGCACGACTGCGAACCGTGCCGCCTGTGTCGACAATTTGCGAAGCCACCGCAGATGACATTCCCGCAGAAGGTCCACCCTATGCAACACATGAAGACCTGCGTGAATGCATCGGTCTCATTCTGGGAAGCCCAACTCGTTTTGGCAACATCGCCTCACCATTGAAGTATTTTTTTGATGGTACCAGCGACCTCTGGTTATCCGGTGCACTGGCAGGCAAACCTGCTGCCGTATTCACCTCAACTTCCAGCATGCACGGCGGACAGGAAAGCACATTATTATCCATGGCTTTGCCACTCATACATCACGGCATGCTGTTTACCGGCCTGCCCTATTCCGAAACCGACCTGATGCACACCAGCACTGGCGGCACACCCTATGGTGCAAGTCATCTTGCTGGTGATGACAGTAAACGTGCTCTAAGCGAAGAAGAAAAAAGGTTATGCAAGGCATTAGGGAAACGAGTTGCCGAAGCCGCGGTTAAGTTAGCGGGATAACAATTCGTATATTTCATTAAAAATTCCCAACGACCGCTTTGCAGTGCGATTTCATGCTTTATATATATCCGTCTTACATAACTTCCGAAGTTTTATCTGTTGATGTGGAAAGATCATTAAGCATTTTCTGCATATCAGCCTGAAATACCTCTTGCCATTCTAGCCATTGCTGCTTGAACTCTCCGACACCTTCATCATCCATTGACTGAAGCTTCTGTTGCGCTTTACCAACGCTTATACTCCCGTCAGCGATAGACTGTATGCTTGGCTGGGAAAGCTTTTCACTCTCGTTACCAAGGTCGACAGCAACTTCCCTCAGCTTTTGCCTGTCTTTATCAGAAAGATTATTTTTCCGTTCCTTCAAAGCACGTTGGATAGATTCCACCAATTCATCGATGCTCCTACGAAGGTCATCACCATATCTCTGGATACTTTCTGACGTCTGTTGACCGATTGAGGCAGAAAATTCCTCTAATTTTTCACTCATGCGCCCCATTTCTGCACTAAAGGCCTTAGAAGAAGATTCAAACTGGTCCGATATTTTATTACCCAGCTGATCGAGTTGCCCGAATAATTTTGCGATTGCATCACCTCGCAACTCCTCGCCTGTACGGACATAATCGACCTTCCACTCGTCGCCCTGATGAACCAGATAGGTTACGAATTTCCTGTTATTCGTGCCGGAACTGTCCAACCTGGAGAGTTTGGAAACAATACTTGCCTCATCTCCATCGATTATCACCTTCCCCCAGGATGCCTGGAATCCACTCCAGTCCTGAGAAAAACCGTCGTAAACCTGTGGATCAATAAGCGTGGAATATTTAACAACATCTTGAGCATTATTGTGGATCACGGACTCCCAGAAGGACTGCGCAACGTCTTGCGGTGTGCTCTTTGCGAAACAGCCCGAGAGGAATAACATCAGGCATATCAGCCCGACATTATATAGGTGAGATATTTTCATTAAAGTTTCTCTATACGGTGGTGGATCAGAATGATTATAACGTTTTTTATCCGCGGGTCAGGCTTGTGAACCAGAGAACTTGCCTAAGTTCTTTTCGCGGGCCTGTTGAAGATACTTAGTTAGAATAGCTTTGCCACTTATCTTTGGGCATTTTTAACTCTATACCTAAAACTTGCATACCAATGGAAATATAAAATGCATTTTACCCTTTAGAAAAATAGCCAAAATGTGACATGTGTCTCATTTAAGGAAAAATGTAAATTGACGTTAAAAGTAGCATGAATTCATGGACCTCGGATCGATTAACAGCCACAGCCGTGCTGACCCTGAACAAAGCACGTTCGGCTGCGATCTTATTGCCGGGAATGATTCGAAAACCAGTGGTTGCACGACGCTGCCTGTTTGGAGCACGGCTAGCGCAAATTGTTCTGCTGGTATCATTACTTACTATGCCAACATTGATCCCCGAATTTTTTGATGCACTCACTGATAAGCTATCCCCTCCGACGGCGACTGAAAATTTCCAACGCTTTTTTAAGGGACTGCAACATTCCCCAAATCTTGATTTTTATCAGGTGATTATTCGTACAACATTATGGGGAGGAACAGGCCTGGTCATTCTGTTCCTCTTTTGGCTAAATATCCCACGCGCAGTAAAGGAATCGCAAAGCCTTTCTGATGAAAATGAAAAACAGGCCGACGAATTAATAAATATTGATCCCGCCCAAAGCGTCATCCTGTATCAATCCGCAATCACCATGACAGTGGATCCCGAAAAAGAAACAGTTTTACGCACCAAGCTGGAGCAAGTTAAATCACAGGCAAACACCCAAAAGAAAGAGATTTCTGAAACACGTATTGCGAATCAACGCATTTCTGAAACAGCATCTGAAACAGTCGTCGTCATTCCGGAATCTGTATCAGAGACAACACAGGTCATAAACAACCGTTACCGTATTAAACATGAACTAGGACGTGGTGCCATGGGATTTGTGTATGTGGCTCATGATACAACCCTGGAACGGGATGTTGCCCTCAAGCAACTTGCTCCTCATCTGACCCAGGATCATCAGTTCGTTATGCGTTTCCAGCGCGAGGCAAAGGCGCTTGCCAAACTGAGTCATCCTAATATCGTGCAAATTTTCGACTACCTCGAAACTGAGGGGCGGATTTGGATTGCAATGGAACTGGTGGATGGAATCGAACTGGCAGAGCGGCTGTCGAAGCATGAACGGTTAACGCTTGAGGAGTGCTATTCCCTGGGATTGCAGATGAGCCAGGCCCTGGGCTTTGCGCATAGCCAGGGTGTAGTGCACCGTGACCTTAAACCGGCCAATGTTTTAATTTCGAAAAACGGCAGCATAAAAATCATGGATTTTGGACTGGCAAAACTGAGTCAGTCTAGCTCGCTCACCCAGGTTGGTACGATAATGGGATCCGCAGCCTATATGAGTCCCGAGCAGGCAACAGGAAAAGACTGTGATGACAAAACAGATATCTATGCTCTGGGTGTTGTATTGTATTTCATGACCACCGGGAAGTTGCCATTCATTGGGGATGCGCAAAGCGTAATTGCCCAGCACCTTACCCAGGTACCGCTAGCTCCCCAGGAAATAAATTCGGATATCCCACCAATCCTGAATGCTCTCATTCTTCAAATGCTTGAGAAAGCCCCCAAAGACCGACCTTCATCCATGGCGACAATTTCAGCGGAGCTAGAATCATTACTTCAATCTGTCAGCTAGCTTACTGTTTCCAGTTAAGTTAATTAAAGCAAGTGATATAACCGATTTTTTTAAATCGATAGTCAGGAAATGATGGGGGGTTGTATAAAGCAGACGCTAAATCAAACCCCGCACAAACGGAATCGTCAGCTTCCTATGCTGTGCCAACGAAGCATCATCAAGCCTATCCAGCAAAGCAAACAAAGAAACCATATCCCTCGCACTGCGCCTGATTAAAAACAACCCAATTTCTTCTGTTAATTCAAATCCACGCGCGCTCGCCCGCAACTGCAATGCTGCTATTTTATTAGCATCATTTAATTCCTGCAGATGAAACACAGGGCCCCAACTGAGTCGTGACTGCAAATCGCCTAAAGACATAGACAGGGCTTTCGGCGCAACATCGCCAGCTACTATCATTTTATTACCGGCA
>JAUWLO010000176.1 GCA_030613605.1 Gammaproteobacteria bacterium
TGGTACCTATTTCGGCGAATAGTGGCAGCATTACTGATATCCTGAGCGCGGCCGATTCAGCGTGTTATGCAGCCAAAGATAGCGGTAAAAGCAAAGTGCATGTTTTTGAGCAGGATGACTTGGCTTTGGCGCGACACAAAGGTGACATGCAACGCCTGCAGCAGATTCGCAGCGCATTGGAAGGCAATCATTTTCGATTGTATGAGCAAACAATACAATCGTTAGAGGAAGACTCTCCAGGATACTATACTGAAATATTGTTACGGATGAATATTGATGGTGAGTTGCTTCTCCCCTATAACTTTTTACCGGTAGCAGAGCGTTATCATTTGATGCCAGCCATTGACCGTTGGGTAGTAAAAAATGCACTACGATTGCTAAAGACTCGTTGCGAGGTGAATGAGTCTGTTCGTTTGTCAGTAAATCTTTCCGGCCAGTCTTTGTGTGATGAGGGCTTTCTTGAGTTTGTGCTGGATGAAATACATGTTTCGGGTGTGCCCGCTGATCGTTTGTGTTTTGAGATTACCGAAACTACGGCAATTGCCAATATGACCCGCGCAATACATTTAATTAACGGATTAAAACGGCAGGGCTGTCGTTTTGCGCTGGATGATTTTGGTAGTGGTCTCAGTTCATTTATTTATCTGAAAAATCTTCCGGTGGATTATTTAAAAATTGACGGCGCTTTTGTGAAGGACATGCACACTAACTCGATTGATCGCGCCATGGTTGAATCCATTAATCAGATCGGCCACCTCATGGGTATTAAAACAGTGGCAGAGTTTGTAACTAATGCGGATGTTATGGCGGAGTGCAGGGCGCTAGGTGTGGATTATGTTCAGGGATACCATATATCCCGGCCGCAGTTGGTTGAAGATTTGTTGCCCGAGGCGGCTGCGCGGTAGTTTTTTATATGGTTGGTCTGGAAATTCTTCTGGCTTATTATTTGTTGGGTGTGTTCGCAGGAACCATGGCGGGTTTGTTAGGAGTGGGTGGTGGTTTGATTATTGTACCCGCGCTGATCGCCATATGGCAGCCGACAGCTATTGGTGGTACTTATGAAATGCAGCTGGCGATTGGCACCTCGCTGGCCACCATCGTATTAACCTCTGTTTCCTCGGTTCGTGCCCACCATCTTCGTGGTGGTGTGCAATGGGAGACGGTCTGGCGTTTAACGCCTGGAGTTGTATTGGGCGCCTGGTTAGGGGCGGCTATGGCAACGCAAATGTCCGGTGAAATCCTGAAATCAATCTTTGGTGTGTTTGAATTGTTGGTGGCTGCTCAAATGGCTTTTGCCGTTCGTCCTGCGCCGCATCGTGCTTTACCTGGCCGGGCTGGAATGGCTCTGGCGGGTTCAGGTATTGGTGCGGTCTCGGCCATTATCGGGATTGGTGGCGGCACCATGACAGTACCGTTCCTGACCTGGTGTAATGTGGCTATACACAAGGCAGTGGGTACTTCGGCTGCCTGTGGGTTACCCATTGCCATAGGTGGAGCAATCAGCTATCTGGTGCTGGGCTGGGGTAATACCGCACTGCCTTCCTGGTCTGCAGGTTTTGTTTATGGCCCGGCGCTGGCAGGTATCGCGGTGACCAGCATGCTGTTTGCACCCCTGGGAGCGGCCCTGGCGCATCGACTGTCCACGGTCATTCTCAAACGCGCCTTTGCGGGTTTTCTGGCTCTGTTGGGGATTTGGATGTTGCTAACATAGATTTACCTCTTCGCGGTGAGAAGTGCTTTCCAGTAATCAAATCATCTACATTTTGTGAGGGCACCATAAATTTTATTTATGGGTAAATCATAAATCACGCTAAAGAAATCCCGATTTTTCTCGATACAGTTCCCAAGCAGTCAATATCTCAAATAGATGTTTAGATAATAAAGTGATATTGCCGGGCGCATGGACTGTCTCCCCCGTTTGTTTACAACCATTTCGCGAACGTTTTCCTGATGTGCATCGCTGTTTAGCCGGCGCACAGCTAGCAGGGACTTCTGATGGAGTTTCTCCAGGCGAGAGTATCCATCAGAAGTTTATTGTTATTTTTTATAGGACGAGGGAGTAAACCATGTTTAAAAAACTGATTGTGCCGGCCTTTGTTGGGCTTGCCCTGGCGCCTGCCATTGCCTCCAGTGCCACATTGAAGGAGCTGGAGGATCGTATTAACCAGCTTGAAGAAGAGGCGTTGATTGCCACCGAAGGTGTGTATGAGCTCAGCACCAGCAATGACAATCGAATGAAAATTTCGGGTTATACCGATGTGGAATACCATACGTCCACCAAAAAGGATTCAGTAGATGGTTTCCGCCTGCATCACATGAGCCTGTTCTTCGAAAAAGACCTTGGCAGTAAATGGCACTTTTTCTCCGAAATTGAGTACGAAGATGCACCCAAGTTTGAGGGTGAAGGTGAATCCCAGCCTGGAACAATTCCTTTTGATGTCGATGGAGATGGCACTATAGATCCCGGCGAAGTTATTGCGGTTTCTGATGGTGAGGTCATCGATGATGCTCAGGGTAAGATCTTTGTGGAAGCCGTTAATCTGACTTACAAATGGCGTCAGGAAGCTAACTTCCGAATTGGGCGTATGTTTACTCCAGGAGGTATCTGGAATGTTGACCACTATCCAACATTTGTTCCCACTCAGGAACGACCACAACACATTCGTAAAATGTTCCCGCAGGTTATGGACGGTGCCCAGGTGTTTGGTACCGTGGCTCTAGGTAGTTCTTTTGCTAACTATGATCTCTATTACGCTAACGGTACGGGTAACACCGCTAAACATGACCACAATCAAGCCAAAGCAACCGGCGCGAAATTATCATTAATTTTCCCTGTTCTGAATCATTTTGAGCTCGGTGCCAGTGTTTACAATGATCCAGAAGATACTGCAAAAAATGATGAGGAATACTCCGCGACAGGTTTTCATGGCAAGATCAAGGCTGGCCCGGTGACCTTACAGTTTGAACAGGCTGCCAGTGCCTGGGATGTGGATGAGCGTGAAGGGTATTATGCTCAGCTATTGTATGACTGGGACAAATACACCTTTGGTGTGCGCAATGATTACTACGATAGTGATGCCGATGATACGGCAACTGAATCTGGTAAAACCCAGAATAGTGTGTTTGTGAATTACCATGTCAATAAGAACGTGACGCTTAAGGCTGAATACCACGCGGTGGACCATGAAGATGATGCCACCAAAGATTATGGTAAAGCCGTCTTCAGTGTTGTTGGTTATCTTGGAAACTAATTAGGAAATAGGTGAGACCATGATGAAATATAAAAACATATGTTTGAAAGGCCTGGTCGCCGGTTTCCTGTTAACCACGACTATTGCTGCACAGGCGGCCGATGTGGCGGTGATTATCCATCGCTCAAATCCAGAGACGCTCTCCATTCAACAGATAAAAGATATCTATTCGGATCGAGTGACGACCTGGCGGAGTGGCCAGCGTATTGAAATTTATAATTTGCCTGATAACCAGGATGCGGCTGATGTGTTTGCCCGCGAGGTGCTGGGAATGAGTGGCCAGGCTGCTGCTGCTGCCGAACTGCAACGCAGGACCAATAATACGTTGAAGAACCCCTCCAAAACCAAGCGTGAACGGCTGGTGCTTTCTATCGTTGCCAGACATAAGAATGCCATTGGTTATGTGCCAGAGTACATGATTAAGGATAAGAGCAAGATACGTGTTGTTAGAATATTGAAAGAAAAATAGCAGTTTAATATAGTTTGGATGTATCGACGGGTTGCTCAATGAGCAACCCGTTTTTTTTGACCACGACTGCATGGATGCAGGAGGTAGAGCAATGCAGGAGCAATTGCCGAGGGACGAAGTACAGGATGTACAAGTGTCGCGAGAGCACATGGATGTGCGTAGCGACCGGAATGGTCGAAAGGCTGGCCTGGGTGATGTGCGAAGCGACTGGTCTTGCACCGAAAAATACTTAAACCCTCATTCAGTTTCCCCTTTCGGGGACTGTAAAAAATGTGACCAGGCGCACAGTTTTCATGGCAATAATACCGGTAAAGTGTTCACAGAGAGTAATGAATTTGGTGCCTTTTGGAGATCAAAGATGAAACGGAATCAGAAAATTCGTGGTGCCATTCTTGTTGTTGTGATGCTTGTTTCTGTGGTTTTGTCTATGGCCCAGGCACATGATTACAACGATGGTTTGATGGCCGCAAAAGTAGGTGACTACAATACCGCTGTGATGAAATGGAAGCCTTTGGCTCTACAGGGCGATGCCATGGCACAATTTAATCTGGCGCTGATGTATCACCGGGGACTGGGTGTGGGAATTGATGAAACCACAGCGGTGTCCTGGTACAAAATGTCTGCTAAAAATGGCTACATCAGGGCTCAGGAATTTTTGGCTGCTGCGTACAGGGAAG
>JAUWLO010000211.1 GCA_030613605.1 Gammaproteobacteria bacterium
GCCACTGCCTCTTGGCCCACTAGCGACTATTCTTTTCGTCCACATCCTGTGGAACGGGTTTACTGCCTGGCGCGCACGACAAACACGACCGGTAAGTGATGGTGAATTTTTTCTGCAATTACTCACTGATGTGCTGGCACTCAGTGGCGTGCTTTACTTTACAGGTGGTGCCACGAACCCATTCGTGGGTCTCTACCTTTTACCATTGATGATTGCCGCCACGGTGTTACCCAGACGTTTTGTGTGGAGCATGGCGGGCATAACCGTTGTCTGTGACTCGCTACTTATGTATGTCTACCTGCCATTAGAACTAGGTAGCCACATGTATCATGATGATGGCTTTAGCCAACACGTATTCGGCATGTGGTTCGGCTTTATTTTTAGCGCAGGCCTGATTGCCCACTTCGTTACCAATATGGCGCAAACTCTGCGCCAACATGACAGAGATCTGGCCGCCGCTCGCGAGCAAACGCTTCATGATGAACGCCTGGTAGCATTGGGTACTCTGGCTGCTGGCGCCGCCCATGAACTTGGCACTCCTCTGAATACCATGGCCATCGTCACTGATGAATTAAAACAGGAATACCCACCGCAAAGAAACATTGATCTTAATGGGCAACTAACGTTAATTAGTGGACAAATCGAACGTTGCAAAGAAGCTCTGTCAGTAATCTCTGCCTCTGCCGGTGAATTTCGTGCTGATGCTGGCGGGGCTATGCCAGTAGACCGCTACCTGAAAGAACTTCTAACACTCTGGCAATCAGAACATTTCGAGGTTGTTTTACATCAGGAGCTCATTGGTAAGCAACCGGCTCCAAAACTAATAGTGGATCGCTCCCTCGATCAAGCCATCAACAATATTCTCAATAACGCCGCCGATGCTTCACCGGAATGGGTGGCCATCCATGCTGAGTGGACGGAACAGAGCCTTACCCTGGATATTCATGATCACGGACCAGGACTTAGCGCCGATGCCGAGACCAGCGCCGGTAAGACCCTGTATAGCGATAAGGATAATGGCCTGGGTTTGGGGCTCTTCCTGGCACATTCAGTCATTAATCGTTTGGGAGGTGAGGTGCGATTGTTTAATGATAAACAAGGTTGTTGCACTCGCATCAGCTTACCGCTGCTGGAAGGCACATTTAATGAACACGAATAATACTGAGGATAGAAAGACACTATTACTGGTAGATGACGATGCCACCTTCTGTCGCGTTCTTGCAAAGGCATTAGAAAAACGCAACTTCGATGTGTTTACTGCCACTGAGCTGGCCATTGGTCTGGAACTGGCTGCCGATCACCATCCTGACTACGCCATTATCGATTTACGCATCGGTCACGAATCCGGCCTTAAACTGGTGGAAAAACTTCACGCGCAGAACCCAGGCCTACGCATGTTGATGCTTACCGGTTACGCCAGCATTTCCACCGCCGTGGAGGCCATCAAACTGGGCGCTGTGCATTACCTCACCAAGCCCGCTTCGGTGGAGGATATTATCAATGCCCTGCAACGCGAGACTGGCAATGCTGCCGTCCCCCCGGCTGAAAACCCTATCTCGGTAAAACGTCTGGAATGGGAACATCTGCAAAAGGTGCTTTTGGAACACGATGGCAACATTTCTGCCGCTGCCCGTGCACTGAATATGCACCGCCGGACTCTACAACGTAAATTAGCCAAACGACCGGTAAAGGATTAAGCGGTTAACAAGCGATGAGTAGCGAATGTCCGCTACCACAACCCATATCGGAAATTCAGTTTCGTACATTGAATGTCTGGAAGGCGTCATGGGCTTTGAGAATGACAGATGCTGTCCCTCTGTGCAGTTGCAATAACGCATTTAGACCATTCCCATGAGACTTTAAGGCACAACTCCTTAGCTTACGACCGTACGTTGTGGGTGCGACAATTTGCCACTACTCATGACACATCCCATGCAGTAGTGTGGACAGTAACTTGTTCAGAAAGTTAGGAATTTAATTTTGTTACTTATTAATAGTAAAAAGAGAAAAGTTGCTTCTAATCACTTATTAAAATTATCCATAGCATCCGCCTGTTTATTGGTAGCAGCCTGTAGCGGTGATAGTAATGATGATACCTCCAGTGCAGATACTGATACCCTTCTGTCGCTGGTAAGTGCTGCGGGTTTAACGGGTGATCCAACCACCGGCAGAACCCTGCCTTCAATTGATGACCCGATAGCACAATTGGGTAAAAAACTGTTTTTTACCAAAGGTCTGGGTGGCAATGATGATTCAGCCTGTGTGACCTGCCATCATCCATCATTGGGTGGTGGCGATGATTTGTCATTGCCGATTGGCGTTGGCGCAGAAATCCCAAACTTGTTAGGACCGGGACGTTTTCATAATGTTGCTGCGACTAATTACGATGGTGGCCCAACAGTACCAAGAAATGCACCTACCACTTTTAATATTGCGATGTGGGATCAGGCACTGTTCCATGATGGAAGAGTTGAGAGCCTCGGTAAAACGGCTGGCGCAAATGGTGATGATGGTTTAGGTATACGCACACCAGATTCAGCATTTGATACCGCAGATCTAAATGCGGGAACCACATTAGCGGCAGCGCAGTCTCGCTTCCCGGTGACCTCACCTGAAGAAATGCGTGGATTTACTTTTGAGGCGGGCAACAGTAATGATGTTGTTCGCGCTTCATTGGATGCAAAGTTGACTGCTTTTGGTGGCTGGGATGCTGAATTTACCACTGTATTTGGCGATTCCGCGATAAATTATGGCCGTATTGCCGAAGCTATTGGTGAGTATGAGCGCTCACAGGTATTTGTTAATTCCCCATGGAGAGCGTTTGTCGGGGGCGATAAAAATGCCATTAACGAATCAGCAAAACGTGGCGGCATAAAGTTTTTCAGTAGCATTGAAAATGGTGGTGCAAACTGTGCGTCCTGTCACTCTGGCGATTTCTTTACGGATGAACAATATCATGTGCTCGCCACGCCACAGATTGGCCGAGGCAAAGGTAATGATAATGGAACATTGAGCAATGATGATTTCGGTCGCTTCAGAGAAAGTGCTGTTGCGGCTGATATGTATAGATTCAGAACACCAACATTGCTTAATGTGGAAGTTACCGGTCCGTGGGGACATGCAGGAGCTTACACTACATTGGAAGGCATGGTGGGACACATGCTTAACCCAGCTGAGGCTATTGCAAATTACGATTTTTCTCAGTTGAATCCAACGATACAGGCTACGCACATGTTAACAAATACCCAGCTTGCACTGGATCAACTTGAAACGAATCGTACGAATAACGTTGCTGAAGTGCATCAAAATGTTGCGTTCACCGATGACGATGTAACTGATCTGGTCGAGTTTTTGAAAACACTGACAGACCCATGTGTAAAAGATCGTCATTGTCTTGCTCCATGGATTCCAGATGCGAGTGATACCAATCCAGATGGTTTGCGCTTAAATGCTATCGATAACACCGGTAATTTTCTTTAATCAATAAAGGTATGAAAAGAATTCACTTGAATGAAAATGCCAGGTAGTCAGCAGCCTGAATGGCGGCTTTGAGTAGGAGAAGCCGTTAGGGCTAGGTGGCTTAAAGGCCTGGTGTTGGCACGAATAGCAGGCGCCCCACAAATAACAACGTATGTCTGCAACCGCTGTAAAGCCATTCGAGCATAGTCTTATACAACACAACACTCCGCGCGTTAAAACCACAACTAGATCCCTCAGAACCCTTGCAAAGATCGGGGGAAATTAATGTGCACAGCAAATTCATGAAT
>JAUWLO010000055.1 GCA_030613605.1 Gammaproteobacteria bacterium
CCTCAGCACGGTCGGAAATCGTGCATTGAGTGCAAAAGCATAAGGGTGCTTGACTGCGAGACAGACACGTCGAGCAGGTACGAAAGTAGGTTTTAGTGATCCGGTGGTTCTGTATGGAAGGGCCATCGCTCAACGGATAAAAGGTACGCCGGGGATAACAGGCTGATTCCGCCCAAGAGTTCACATCGACGGCGGAGTTTGGCACCTCGATGTCGGCTCATCACATCCTGGGGCTGTAGTCGGTCCCAAGGGTATGGCTGTTCGCCATTTAAAGTGGTACGCGAGCTGGGTTTAGAACGTCGTGAGACAGTTCGGTCCCTATCTGCCGTGGGCGTTTGAGATTTGAGGGAAGCTGCTCCTAGTACGAGAGGACCGGAGTGGACGCTCCCCTGGTGTTCCGGTTGTCACGCCAGTGGCATTGCCGGGTAGCTATGATCGGACAGGATAACCGCTGAAAGCATCTAAGCGGGAAGCCCCTCCCAAGATAAGATCTCACTAGAGCTTTAAGCTCTCTGAAGGACCGTCGAAGACTACGACGTTGATAGGCTGGGTGTGGAAGCGCAGTAATGCGTGAAGCTAACCAGTACTAATTGTCCGTGAGTCTTGACCATATAACACCCAAGTAGTTTGTGTGTTATCGCTCTACATGAGCAATATATCCCTTAGTGTATGAACTATAGTTAGTTACTATAGGAAATAACTACAGCTAAACTTCCCGAATTGGATTTTCAGTTGAGCCAGGCTCGATTGAAGGTCAAAAAGTTTTCCTGGCGGCCATAGCGAAGTGGCACCACCCGATCCCATCCCGAACTCGGAAGTGAAACGCTTTAGCGCCGATGATAGTTTGGGGTCTCCCCATGCGAAAGTAGGACACTGCCAGGTTTTAATTACAAGAAAATACCCGACCCTTGCGGCCGGGTATTTTTTTGCCTGAATATTGGTGGTGTTTTACTTTTGCATGGGGAGTTTGCGAAGCAAACGTACCCCATGTGACCGATCGGCAGGATAGCCGATCGGGTCGCACTTTAGTGCGCCCGAAGGGTGAGCGCCATGGATGGCGCGAGACAAAGTAGGGCGCTAATAAAAATACAGGTTTTCACTGCTCCCGGCCGTCCTTGGCCTCCGCAGTATTCGTACATCCTCGGCAATTGCTCCATGCGTTGCTCTACCTCCTACATCCCTGTAGTCGTGTACATCAATGCCGAAGCCCCGTAGCTCATTGAGTTGCGGGGCTTCTTTTTGGAGTGTGCAAAAATTTGGGCTGGCAGTGACTTTTTATTAGCAGGACATCGCTCTCGATCACTGTTCCCGACGTGATTCTACCTCCTCCATCCCTGGAGTCGTCGGTTATCCCTGGCTTGCCGTTCCTGTGAATCCATGCCCCCGCGGTATAAATACATCCCTGTACAAAATTTTTATGGATTTTTGATTATATGGGACTTCATCTGGTGATATATTTACAGATTGGTGAGAATCCACATGCAGTGGGCTTCTTTTACACGTAGAATTAACGATTTACACAAGAAACATACTTTGAAATGTTTGATTAGATTGTGAGTCTTACCCGAGTTGACCAGGTTACTGATTAAGCATGCCCGATTCCACCATTGATCCTAACGTACTAGCCACTTTGATACCTATCAAGGCGCTTAGCCCTGAGCATTGTCGCGAGTTGGCCAGTAAGTCTGAGCTCTGCACATTCTCGAAAGGGGATGTGATTTTTAAGCAGGGGCAAAAAGTAGAAAAAATTATCTATCTTATATCCGGTGAAGTAGCCCTGATTATGGATGATGAACCCGTAAAACGCGTTCAGGGTGGTAGCAAGATCTCCAAACTGCCTCTGGAACAGGGCAAACGGTACATGCACACGGTTAAGGCATTAATGGATGTTGCCTGCGTAAAGGTGGATCCGATCGAGCTCGATAGTATGCTGGCCTGGGATAAATCAGGCAGTTCAGGTGGTGGCATTGACGTTCAGGAAATCGCCCACAGCGAGGAAGAGAGTGACGATGACTGGATGGGAAGGTTACTACAGGCCAAAATATTTCGCCGTATTCCACCAGCCAATATTCAGTCAATATTTATGCGGCTGGAAACGCAACACTATACAGCTGGTGAGGTAGTGTTCAACCAGGGTGAAGAAGGCGAGCGTTTTTATATTATTCGCCAGGGGCAATGTCAGGTGACACGAAAAACACGTAAAAATCCTGATGGCATGGGTTTAGCTTCCCTGAATGCTGGTGATAACTTCGGCGAAGAGGCCTTAATTGCAGGTGGCAAAAGAAATGCAACTGTCGTAATGAAAACGGCTGGCGTTCTGATGAGCCTGAAGAAAGAAGATTTTTTAGAGCTGCTTAATGCGCCGCTGCTTAAGTGGGTTACTTTTGATGATGCTCAATCATTAGTCACCAATGGGGCAATGTGGATAGATGTGCGTTTACCTGCAGAGTTTAAGGAAAAACATATCAAGGGTAGTGTTAATATCCCTCTACCGCTGATGCGGGTAAAAATGGGGATGCTTGATCCCGACCACCAGTACCTGCTTTACTGCGATACTGGCCGACAAAGCTCCATTGCTACCTATTTGCTTTCCCAGGAAGGTTTTGAGTCTTTTGCTCTTCAGGGGTCTATGAAGGCCGTGCCAGAGGCTGAGCTGGAATAACTAGCCCATCTTTCCACATTATTTGTCTGTAAACTTATTCTGTTTATTTTCCTTTGTATGTTAAAGCCTGAAATGAATTCTGTGTCAACAATGATGAAAATTCTGGCTGATGGCCAGTTTCATTCTGGTACCGAACTGGGGCAAACGCTAGGTTGTACACGTTCTGCTATCTGGAAGGTGATTGATTCGTTACGGGCCTCAGGAATTGAAATATATTCGGTGCGTGGCAAAGGTTATCGGTTATCGAGTCAAATCGAGCTTCTGGATTCCGATAAAATTTACTCGCATCTGGACTCAATAGCGAAACAACACCTGCAAAAAATTGAAATTCATTTTGAATTACCTTCAACAAATACTCATTTGCTGGAAACTGTCGGCATTAGTGGATCCAACGGTGTTGTGTGCTTGGCGGAACAACAAACAACTGGGAGAGGTAGGCGAGGGCGAACATGGGTATCACCATTTGGTGGTAACCTTTACCTTTCGTTATTGTGGCGGTTTGCGGGTGGGGCAGTTCAATTAGCCGGGTTGAGTTTGGCCATGGCAATAGCCATCACGCGAGCGTTGCATGAACTTGGGCTCGATTCTGTTGCGGTAAAGTGGCCCAATGATATTTTGGTCTCAAATCAAAAATTATCGGGTATTTTGTTGGAGCTGGCAGGAGAGGCTTCAGGACCTTGCTCTGTGGTGATTGGGGTTGGACTTAATGTACAGGCTTCCAACACAGAAATGTCAGCTGTTGATCAGCCCTGGATTGGCCTTGAGTCTGGATTAGGGAGGCGTGTGAGCCGCAATGAGCTGGCAGGCAGGATAATTAATCACCTGCTGGCTGCTATTCAGGAGTTTGAGCTAGATGGCCTCACCCCTTTTCTCGAGGAATGGAAGGCCCATGATTGCTATGCAGGGAAGGAGGTTATGTTGCATTTGCCTGAGGGAGATATTCGGGGGGTCGTCAGGGGAGTGGATAATACAGGCGCTTTGTTGCTTGCGCAGGCAGGTGAAGTCCGACGTTTTCATAGCGGGGAGATTAGTATGCGGCCAGTTGTTGGCCCGGATTCCCCGAGAGTGGATTTATAGTCATGACAACCGCTACTACAACATTGTTGATTGACGCAGGTAATAGCAGTCTAAAATGGGCTTTATGCCACAGTGGCCAGCTAGAGGCGGGGGAACCTGTGGTGTATCAGTGGTCTTCACTGGATCAACAGTTAACGGCAGCCTGGCAATCATTCGCGAACAGAAAGCCAGGGCTTACAAAAATTATTCTGGCAAATGTTGCCGGTCAGCGGGTACTTGATTCTGTGGGACGTTGGCGAGACACGGCTTTGGCGGTTAAGGAAACCGGTGAGGTGACGATAGAAATTGTTACCGCCCAGGCAAATGCCCATGGGGTTATAAACGCTTATCGACAGCCAGAAACCCTTGGTGCAGACCGATGGGCGGCATTGGTGGCAGCTCGTCATCATGTGGAGGGAGCTGCCTGTATTGTTGATTGTGGCACGGCTCTTACGATAGATATTCTTATGGCAGATGGTAAACACGCTGGTGGGATAATTGCGCCTGGATGGGAGATGATGGAAAGCAGCCTGGTGACCAATGCTAAAGACATCACCTCAGGCGAAAGTGAGGTTCCCGATTTATTGGGACAGACTACCCAGCAGGGGGTGCAGGCAGGGATCTCTGCGGCTTGTGCTGGCGCGGTAGAATATATTGTGCAACGCTTCCAAAATGAAAAGAGCAAAAAGTTGACCTGCATCGTCACAGGTGGTGCTGCGCCGTTGTTGTTACCCAAGCTGTTATATCCAGATTCCACTGGTATTTTTCAACATGAACCAGACTGGGTGTTGAAAGGGCTGGCAGTGTTGTCGGGTAACCCAGTGGGTGAGACTTTGGCTAATACTGCCGGTGATTTGTTATGAGAATTATTTTTTTGTTCTTTCTGCTGGCTAATGCGGGGTATTTCTATACGCAGTCAGACTGGTTCAATGATCAACTAGCCCCGGTTATTCTCAAGCAGCAGAATTTGCCTGAAGGGGTAGAGCGTCTAAGTTTATTGCGGGAGAGAGGCCTCGGTACTTTGTCCGAAAAAGCCAACGGGAAGGCAGCAGAGCCCACAACAACGTCTAAGATTTCAAAAAAGGCCGAAGAACCAACACCTGCTCCACCCAAAGAAGCGGTTAAAAAACCTGTCGCGCAAAAAGTTGCCAAGGTCGACACCACATCCAGGCCAGCGAAACCTGAACCTGTTAAATCGGCGAAACCAGCCTGTTTTACTCTGGGCCCCTTTAGGAAGACATCGACTGCAAAACATGCGGATGAGGCGATCAGTATCCTGGGAATTGCTGTGAAACAAAGACAGGTTTCACAAAGAAGGCCCAGGGGCTACTGGATATATTTGCCTGCCTTTAAAACCTACGAAGCTGCACGTAAACAGGTTAACGCGTTACAAAGGAAAGGGTTGAAGGATTTGTTTATCATGGGCAAAGGGCAACATAAGAATGCCGTTTCTCTGGGTTTGTTCAAGCGCGAGGGAGCTGCAGATGAGCGCTTTCATTTGATTAAAAAGATGGGTTTAAGTGTGAAAAAAGAGACGCAGTATCGAGTGAGAAAGCTGATCTGGCTGGATATGACAGTTCCGGGAAATAAGACCTCGACGGTAGCTTCTCTTACTGAGGTGGCTGACAAATACTCCAGGACGAGTTTATCCCAACGCAAGTGCGAATGAATTGCACTCGTCGGTGTCAATGCCTACAATAGCGCCCCTGATTCATCAGGTTGAAAGAGTATTAGCCGACGTAGCACAATTGGTAGTGCAACGCACTTGTAATGCGTAGGTTCGCGGTTCGAGTCCGTGCGTCGGCACCAATTTCTATCCAAAGAATGCCATGTTCAAAAAAAGAAACAGCGTATTGAGTATGATCGTCATGTGGCTAATGTGTGCCAGTGGTTCTGTGGTGGCGGATATTAAAGGTGGTCAGGCCGCTATTCTAAAAGGTGATTTCGCCAAAGCGTTTATAGAATTTAAGGAAGATGCGGATAAGGGTATTCCTCATGCCCAGGCTGCTGTAGGTGTCATGTTGCACCTTGGGCAGGGCGTGAAACGCGACCTCAAAAAAGCACTATCCTGGTATCGCAAAGCAGGAAGTCACGGTTATGAAGCTGGACTGGCTAATGTGGGCATTATGTACTACAAGGGTGCCGGTATTCGGAATGACGATGTTCAGGCCTATGCCTGGCTGGATGTGGCCAGCTATATTCGAGGTGGTAGGGAGCATAACGCCAAAGCAAGGGTGGCCAGCTTTCTGTCGCCACAGCAGTTAAAAGAAGCCAGGAAACTTGCCCAGGAATATCGTCGAAAATACGCCAGGAAATAATCGGCCCGTATCCATATGGCCCATTCTCCCTGACCAGGATGGCATATTAAGCTGGCGTTATGTAAAAAACTGTTCTTCGGCTTATTAGCGTCAGATTGCAGAAATTTTCACACTTTCCCACTGGGCTGGCGTTTGTTGTTAAAGCTGGTAGGATCAAATCCCCCTTTAATTCCAAATTGGGTAGAGTGCGATGAACAAGGAAGAAGTGAGTCGGCTGGCAGAAAAACGGGGAGATTTCCGTCATACCCTGGCCCTGGAAACGGAAGTCCATTTTCACGAGCAAAACATTGCCGGAATGTTTCGTTGCAGAACCAAAAATATTGGCCTGAAGGGTGCGTGTCTGCCTTCTAATGCAACGCCAATTAACCCCAATATGGATGTTGAGCTTGTTTTTGTGGCTTATTCCAGGGCCACTCCAAAACGATATCGGTTGAAGGCCCAGGTGGTTCATTCCACCAATAGCGGTACGGGGCTGGCATTTCCAAAACTAAATAGTGATCAACTGCGGGATTTTCGTCGATTTCTTTTCCGGGCAAAAGTGGCAGCACGACACGGAGTTGTTCGGGCTATCTAGTCGTTGCTAGTTGCGGGGGGTTGTTCACTGGAATACTCCTGGTATTGTCTGACTGTTGATTCAGGTTGGCCTGTACAGGTCGTTTAATCCCAATCATTTTTTCTGCGGTAACCCTATAATTTCCCCGTTGATTTGGTAAAATTCGTCGCCATATTGAACTAGTGACCACTGAGTAATTTTAAGAGGATGAACCAAGATGACTGTTGAAGCGCATAAGGAAACCCTGGGTTTTCAGACAGAAGTAAAGCAGCTGCTGAATCTTATGATTCATTCGCTGTATAGCAATAAGGAAATTTTCTTACGGGAACTGATTTCTAATGCTTCTGATGCGGCAGACAAACTGCGTTTTGAAGGTCTTTCTGACGACGCGCTGTTTGAAAACGATTCTGAATTCAAGATCACTGTTGACGTGGATAAAGATGCGCACACAGTCACTATTACCGATAACGGTATTGGTATGAGCCGCCAGGAAGTTATAGAACACATCGGAACCATAGCAAAATCCGGAACCGCACAATTTTTTCAGTCACTCAGCGGTGATCAGGCTAAAGATGCACATCTAATTGGACAGTTTGGTGTCGGCTTTTATTCTGCATTTATTGTTGCTGATAGAGTAACGCTGACAACTCGCCGAGCTGGCCTGGGTGCCGAGCATGGCGTTTGTTGGCAATCTGAAGGTGATGGCGAATATTCCCTGGAAACTATCGAAAAGACAGAGCGGGGTACTAGCGTTGTTTTGCATATTCGTGAGGGCGAGGATGAATTTCTGGAACCCTATCGGTTGCGTAATATTATTGGTAAATACTCGGATCATATTACGCTGCCAATCTTGATGAAAAAAGAATCGATTGGAGATAAAGAAGAAAAAGAGGATTCACCAGAGTCAGAATTTGAAACGGTGAACCGGGCCAGTGCTTTATGGGCAAGATCCAAGAGTGATATCACCAAGGAAGAATACAGTGAGTTTTACAAACACGTGGCGCATGACTTCGAAGAACCACTGGCCCATATTCATAATCAGGTGGAAGGCAAATACGAATACACTTCCTTGTTGTATATCCCTTCTCGCGCACCATTTGATTTATGGGATCGTGACAGCAAGCATGGCATAAAACTTTATGTCCGCCGTGTCTATATTATGGATGACGCCGAACAGTTAATGCCAAATTATCTACGGTTTGTGCGTGGCATTATTGATTCAAGTGATCTGCCGTTAAACGTGTCTCGCGAAATTTTGCAACACAATAAGGCGATTGAACATATTCGTGCAGGCTCGGTAAAGAAAGTGTTAAGCATGCTGGAAAAAATGGCCAAGAGTGATGCCGAAAAATATACCAGCTTCTGGAAAGAGTTTGGTCGTGTTATTAAAGAAGGCCCTGGCGAGGATTTCACCAACACTAAACAAATTGCCAGACTATTACGCTTTTCAACAACGCATACTGACGATGAGACGCAGGCTGTATCGCTTGCTGAATATGTAGACCGAATGAAACCGGGGCAGGAGGCGATCTATTATGTTACCGCGGAAAGTTTTTCCGCAGCTAAAAATAGTCCGCATCTGGAAATATTCCGTAAAAAAGGTATAGAGGTTTTATTGCTGTCAGACCGGGTGGATGAGTGGTTGCTGAGTTCATTTACCGATTTTGAAGATAAGTCATTAAAGTCTGTGACGCAGGGTGAGCTGAACCTGGGTGACCTGGAGGATAAAAAAGAAAAAGAAGCGCAGGAAGAAACGGGCAAGGCTTTTGAGGATATCGTCAAGAAAATGAAAGCGGCGCTGGGGGATTCCGTTAGCGACGTGCGTATTACCCACCGGCTTACCAGCTCGCCTGCCTGCCTAGTTACGGGTGAGCATGACATGAGCGCTAATCTTGAACGTATTCTCAAGTCGGCGGGGCAGGCTGTGCCGGGTAGTAAGCCTATTTTTGAATTTAATCCTGAGCATCCCTTGGTGTTAAAGCTGAAAGATGAATCAGATGACTCCCGGTTTGATGAGCTGACACAGGTGTTATTTGATCAGGCTTTGCTTGCAGAGGGTGGCCAGCTGGATGATCCTGCGACCTTTGTTAAACGAATGAATGAATTATTGTTGTCTATGGCAAAATAATATTTTCATACTGTTATTTAAAGCTGTCACTCAATACTAGCATTTAATGATATGCAGTTTGCTCCGCCATTAATTGAAGGGCGCCTGCTAAAACGCTACAAGCGGTTTCTTGCGGATGTAGAGTTATCTGACGGTAATGTTATAACTGCGCATACGGCCAATACAGGCGCCATGACAGGATGTTGTGAGCCGGGCAGTCGTGTGTGGTTTAGTCGGTCTTAAAATCCTAAAAGTTAAAATACGTTGACCTGGGAAATCATTGAAGTGGCTCCCGGCGTGTCGTGCGGTATCAATACCATGTTGAGCAACAAATTGGTGCGTGAAGCGATAGAATCCGGTTTTGTTACAGAACTCAGCGGTTACCAGAGTGTGCGCAGTGAAGTCCGTTATGGCAACGAAAACAGCCGTATTGATTTATTGCTTGAGTCTGACCCTCCTGAAAATAATCCACCCTGCTATGTTGAAGTGAAAAATGTGACCCTGGTGAATAACGGTGTAGGGTTATTCCCGGATGCGGTAACAGCACGCGGCACAAAGCACCTCCGAGAATTAATGTTTATGGTTGAGCAAGGTGCAAGAGCAGTTATTTTCTACTGTGTGCAACGCAAAGATTGTGGAGAGGTTAGACCCGCGGAGACTATTGACGAGCTTTATGGTCAGACATTGCGACAGGCTCTGGCTGCTGGAGTGGAGGCATTGGCCTATAGGTTTCAGGTTTCGCCTGCTGAAATAAGCCCAGTTCAGCGGCTGCCGGTAAATTGTTTGTAGGTGATGAAATAAATTCGGAATTGGCGCTGGGCAACGACAGGTTATAGAAAAAGGGTGGGGCAGACTGAGACGTGAGAAAAAGGCTTAAATTATTTTGAGCTAGCCTTAACGGCATCCGTATTTTTCGATTGACTGGATTTGGTGTCGTTGGAATGAGTATTGCCTAATAGCTTGCTAATTTCTTCCGCTGCCGCAGGTTTGCATATGTGATAACCCTGCGCGTATTCGCAATCCAAAGCCTGAAGAAAGTCTTGTGATTCCTGATTCTCAACGCCTTCTGCTACAACTGACAAACCAAGATCGTGAGCCAGGCCTACGGTTGCACGAATGATGGACGCATCATTTTCATCATCTTTCATATTCATGACAAATGACCTGTCAATTTTAATCTCATCCACGGGTAATTTTTTTAAATAACCTAGAGAAGAATACCCGGTGCCAAAGTCATCTATGGATATTTTTACTCCCAGGTTATCCAGTTCACCCAGTAACACCATGGCATGTTCGGGGTCTGCCATCATGGCGGTTTCAGTAATTTCAAGACAAATTTTTTCAGGAATAACCTGCCAGTGACGGATGAGCCTGGCGATTTGTTTGCCGAGAGTTTCATCGTGTAAGTTTCGGGCGGATAAATTAACTGACATGGTCAATGAGCCATAAGATTTCTGCCATTCTGCACATTGCTTTATTGCCGTTGCCAGTACCCATTCAGTCAGTTGTTTAATAATTCCGGTTCGTTCTGCTATATCAATAAACGTATCGGGAGAGATAAAGCCGTGCACGGGGTGAGTCCATCGGCATAGCGCCTCAACTCCAGCAATTTTTCCGGTACGCAAATCAAGTTGTGGTTGATAGTGTAATTCCAGTTGACGATTGCGGATGGCTTCGCTCAAATCATTGGCCATATGAAGTTTTTGTTCGTTAGCTTTGTCATGTTGAGCTTCAAAAATAACAAAATCTTTACCTGAATCTTTGGCTTTGTGTA
>JAUWLO010000180.1 GCA_030613605.1 Gammaproteobacteria bacterium
ATTACATGCAGTTATAGCAAGCAACACCGCAAAAAAACACAGGGGCCGACATGTCGGCCCCTACTAAATATTGTTAAATCAATGGCTGATTTCTTGCTCTACCTATCTATAGGTAAATTTCTATGTGCAATCTATGGTGTAAATTGTACCGCAGAACACGATCAGCAAGAAATATTGAGCCAGCTCGCCTCTATATAAATTTATATGGGCATAAAAACCAGTATCGATATATAGTAACAAGCACTGACGAAGGGGCATGGCGCACGTAATAACCGCTAATCGCTCGCCAGACCAACAATAACAAGCAATTCAATAACAACAAACGAGGGATGTGATGGATATGAATATTTCCTATATACCACCAATATTAGGTGTCACTGGATTGTTTATCGCTTTCATTCTGTACGGCATGGTAAAAAAATGGCCGGTCGGAGAGGGCAAAGTCGCCGAGATTGGCGAAGAAATTCACCTGGGGGCCATGGTGTTTATTCGTAGAGAATACAGCATGTTAGCGATATTTTCGGCGGTCATCCTGGTTCTTCTATATCTATCCCTGGGAACCGGCACCGCCATTGCCTTTCTGGTGGGTGCAGTATGCTCGGCCAGCGCAGGCTGGATCGGTATGTATACCGCCACTCAGGCCAATACCCGCACCACAACTGCAGCCCACACAGACGGCGCTGCCAGCGCACTGACTGTCGCCTTTTTTGGTGGCTCTATCATGGGAATGACGGTGGCTTCGGTAGGTTTGCTGGGTCTGGGCACGCTTTATCTCTTTTTTGGCGGTGACCCCGAAACAGCCCATGTTATCCACGGCTTTGGCATGGGTGCCTCCAGTGTGGCACTTTTCTCACGTGTGGGAGGCGGCATTTTCACCAAAAGTGCCGATGTGGGCGCCGACCTGGTGGGTAAAATTGAGGCCGGTATTCCGGAGGATGACCCTCGAAATCCAGGCGTGATTGCCGACAATGTCGGCGATAACGTCGGCGACGTCGCCGGCATGGGCTCGGATATTTTCGAATCCTACTGCGGCGCCATCATTGCCACTATCGCCATGGCATCCACCATGGCTATTGATATTATGGATCCATTGGGCGATCGACAGGCGCTGATGTTCCTGCCGCTGGTGTTGGCATCGGTGGGGCTAATTTGTTCTGTTATTGGCATCACCCTGGTGAAATCTTTTTCTGCAGAATCACCGGAAATTGCCTTGCGTATCGGCACCATGGGCGCAGCGGTGTTATTTATCATTGCGGCCTATTTTGTCATTCAGGCCGTTGGCGTGGACGCCAATGTATGGGGTGCGGTACTGGTTGGCGCATTGGGTGGAATTATCATCGGTCTGGTTACCGAGTACTACACAGCTTCCACGCCAGTACAAAAAATTGCCAAATCGGGTGAAACCGGTCCAGCAACCGTGATGATTACCGGCCTTGCTGTGGGCATGCAGTCGGTCACTGTACCGCTATTAACTATTGCCGCCATTATCCTGATTTCCACCAACCTGGTTGGTTTGTATGGTGTCGGCATTGCCGCAGTCGGTATGTTGGCCACTGTTGGCATCACCATGGCCATCGATGCTTACGGTCCTGTTGCCGATAATGCGGGCGGTATTGCTGAAATGGCAGGCCTGGGTGAAGAGACGCGCAAGATAACCGACTCACTGGATGAGTTAGGTAATACCACTGCCGCCATCGGCAAAGGTTTTGCCATTGGTGCTGCCGCCCTTGCCGCATTAGCAATCATCGCCGCCTACGTTGAAGTGGTATCTGCCAACAGCACTGATTTTAATCTGCAACTCACCAACCCCGACGTACTTGCCGGCATGTTCATCGGTGGTATTTTTCCCTTCCTGGTGAGTTCGCTCACCATGACAGCGGTTGGTGATGCGGCCTTCGAAATGATCAAGGAGATCCGTCGTCAATTTAAGGAAATCCCTGGTTTACTGGAAGGAACGGCCAAACCGGACAATGCACGCTGCATTGATATTGCCACCACTGCCGCACTGAAAAAAATGATCTTACCCGGTGTGCTGGCAATTGCTGCACCGCCTGTAGTTGGCTTTACCTTAGGCGCAGAAGCTTTGGGCGGCATGTTGGCTGGTGCGCTGTTAGCCGGCGTACTCATGGCGTTAATGATGGCCAATGCCGGCGGCGCATGGGATAACGCTAAAAAATATGTTGAGAAAGGTAACCTCGGCGGCAAAGGGTCTGATGTTCACATGGCGTGTGTGGTAGGTGACACGGTAGGCGACCCCTTCAAGGATACTTCCGGCCCTTCCATGAACATTCTCATTAACGTGCTGGCAATTGTTTCGCTGGTTATTGCGCCACTGTTGTAACAAGATGTTGTAAATATTTAACTCCACGCAAAGAAAAAGGCGGTGCAGATCATTTCTGCACCGCCTTTTTACTTCAACCTTTTACACCGACAAGGGTCTTCGGCTATTTAACCTTCACTTTACTTTAAAGTCCTTAGCCAGTTTCTTCTTCACCGCAACCTTCTTCAATGTCACGTATTTAGGCAACCCATCCTTGCCGTAAGGAGGATAATCCTCTCCCTGCATCAACGGGCCCAGATAATCGCGACACTTTTTGGTAATCCCGAAGCCATCTTTGGTAATGAAACTCTTGGGCATCATCTTCTCAACATTGGCAACACGTGACAGCTTGGCTTTACCGATAGTCCACTTGTATGGCTTAGTGGATTTGCGAACAATCGTTGGCATTACCGAGTTCTCGCCTTTCAGTGCCAGTTCAACCGCGGCCTTACCCAGAGCATAGGCCTGTTCGACATCTGACCTGGAAGCAATGTGACGTGCTGCACGTTGCAGATAATCAGCAACTGCCCAGTGATATTTATAACCAAGACTCTCGCGAATCATGTTGGCGATAACAGGAGCAACACCACCCAGTTGAGCGTGGCCGAAAGCATCCTTCAAACCCTGGTCGGCAAGGAACTTGCCCGAACGATCATGAACGCCTTCTGAAACCACAACGGAGCAATAACCGAATTTTTTAACTTTTTCCTTAACGGCTTTGAGGAACTTGGCTTTGCTGAAGTTAACTTCAGGGAACAGGATAATAACCGGAATCTCGCAATCGTCAGTAGAAGCCATACCACCAGCGGCCGCAATCCAGCCTGCGTGACGCCCCATAACTTCCAGGACAAAGACCTTAGTCGATGTTTTCCACATCGACGCCACATCAAAACTGGCTTCACGGGTAGAAATAGCAATGTATTTGGCTACCGAGCCGAAACCGGGGCAGTTATCCGTAATAGGTAAATCATTATCAACCGTTTTTGGTACATGGATAGCCTGCATGGGATAACCCAGCTTCTTGGATAACTGCGAAACCTTAAGACAGGTATCCGCTGAATCCCCGCCACCGTTATAGAAGAAGTAACCAATATTGTGAGCCTTAAACACCTCGATCAGGCGCTCATACTCGGCACGGTTGTCTTCCAGCCCTTTAAGTTTGTAACGACAGGAACCAAAAGCACCGGATGGCGTGTGGCGCAGTGCTGCAATATCACGCGCCGATTCTTTGCTGGTATCAATAAGATCTTCTGTTAACGCACCAATTATGCCGTTACGTCCAGCATAAACCTTGCCAATCTTGTCTTTATGTTTGCGTGCAGTTTCAATCAAACCGCATGCACTTGCGTTAATAACTGCTGTTACACCACCAGACTGCGCATAAAAGGCATTTTTTTTAGCCATTATCTCTCTCCCTCGATTTTTCAAAAAATGTTCGGTAACTTCTGTCGATCAACTAACTGTGCAAATACATTGGGCCAGTATACAAGCCAGCGCGTTTTAGCACCGTAATTATGAGTAAAAATCCTTAATATTATGTCTGTAGAGTTAAATTAATTGTTCAAAATTGAGCGATGCGGAAATTTTAGCTAACTTCCCTATAAAATTCATTTGTGCAAAAGGTTGACTTCCTTATAGGGTTAAGAGTACGTTAACCGCCAATAAATGTAGATGTACTATACTGACCGCGTTACGAAGAAAAATCATCTACATTTTATTTGCTTTAACCTTTATTGCTTTAACTTTGTACTGCATTAAAAAAGGGAGATGGCCGACTTGCGGATTGTTTTAATCGGCGCACCTGGGTCCGGGAAAGGGACTCAAGCAAAAAAATTAGTCACCAAATCCAAGGTCCCGCATATTTCCACGGGCGACCTGTTAAGAGCAGCTGTCGCTGCTCAAACCCCACTGGGCGTACAGGCTAAAGCTGCAATGGATGCTGGTCAGCTGGTATCTGACCAAATTGTCCTCGACATGGTTGAAGAGCGACTTTCCCAGCCAGATACG
>JAUWLO010000271.1 GCA_030613605.1 Gammaproteobacteria bacterium
CAGCCTGTGCAGTTTCTATCATTTCCGCTGGAAGCTTTTGTTGTTCAGCCAAAAGCCCCAGAACAAGATCGCGGCGCTGGTGTGCACGCAATGAATTTCGCCTCGGATCATAATAAGAAGGCCCTTTAACCAGGGCGACCAACAGTGCAATTTGAGAAGGCGTCAGCTTTGAAAGCGGGCGTTCAAAATAAAACTGGCTGGCTAAACCAAATCCATGTATAGACCTTCGCCCATCCTGCCCCAGGTAAACTTCGTTAAGGTAAGCCTCTAGAATTTCATCTTTTTCATAATGCCAGTCCACTAACAATGCCATGATGGCTTCATTGATTTTTCTCGTTAGCGTGCGTTCATTTGTTAGAAAAAGGTTCTTTACTAATTGTTGCGTTAACGTGCTGCCACCTTGCACAGTGCGCCCAGCCCTGACATTGGCCATCATTGCCCGTAGAATTGAACGCGGTGATACGCCATGGTGTTCGTAAAAACCACGATCTTCCACAGCAATCAAGGTATCGGTCAACAAGGCCGGCACCTCATCAATTTTAACCAGTACCCTGTCTTCATTATGTGAGGGGTAAATGCTGCCAATTTGTGGCGGATCCAGTCGCAACAAATCAATAGGGTCGCCAACATCTGCTCGCCACAAACCCATTAATCGATTTTCGGAAAATTCAAGACGAACCGATCGTGATGTCTCTTCCCCGTCCCAGAAAACAAAATCTCGTGTTCTTAAAATAAAGGAAGAACCAACTCGCGTATATGTGCCTGGATCCCTGGGACGGCTTACAGACCGATAGCCAAGCAAGTGCAATTCTTCAGAAAACTGCTCGGCATTTAAATGTTGGTCGGGATATAGCTCCAAAGGCCGTGCATAAACGCGCGCGGGCAGAGCCCAGCGAGAACCTTCGAATTTCGCACGGACTGAAAAATCAAGATAAACAACATAGATGGCTAAGGAAGATGTGGCCGCAATCAAAGCTAACCAAAGCAAGCGTCTGTTTCTTACAAGCCAGCTTTTTCCTGGGGAGCGCCGGCGACGCCGTTTATTCGAACTGTATTTTCGACGACGGAGGCGGCTTAACAATCGACGTAGCTTTCCTGACATGGCGTGCATTGTACATCACCCACCGCACTCTCGCGGGAAGTTTTTATTTGCTATTCTTGTAGCAGAGGACAGGTACCGCTAATGGATAACATCACACAGGATGCGCTCATCACAGCCTTGCAGCGCAAGGAGGCCTACGATCATCCTGTCGACAATATTTCCCTGCGTGAAACCCACATTTCCTGGGTTTTTCTTACCGGTCGCTACGCCTACAAACTCAAAAAACCCGTAGACTTCGGTTTTCTTGATTTTTCGAGCCTCGAAAAACGCAGGCACTATTGCGAGGAAGAGATCCGCCTCAACGGCCGACTGGCGCCACATCTTTATCTGGGCGTGGTACCTGTTTGCGGCAATATTTCATCACCACGGATTAACGGTCAGGGTCCAGTACTTGAGTACGCTGTAAAAATGCGGCAGTTTGATACCACACAGGAATTCGACGTACTGCTGGCCAGCGGCAAATTAACAAAAGAGCACATAAACGAAACCGCACAGGTGCTTGCCGACTTTCATGCCAATGTCGCCATCGCCGACACACAATCAACTTTCGGCACACCGGAAGCCATTCAGCAACCAGTACTGGAAAATTTTGAGCAAATAAACCAGCTGGGCGAAGACTGGCTGGCACAACATCGATTAGGAAAATCACTGGAACAATTACGTCAGTGGAGCATTAACCATTACCAGAGCCTTGAACCCACATTTCAGGAAAGAAAAAAGAGCGGCTTCGTACGGGAATGTCACGGTGACCTGCATTTACGCAACATAGTTATTTATGAGAATCGAGTGATGCCGTTTGACGGTATTGAATTTAATGCCAACCTGCGCTGGATCGACGTAATGAGCGAGCTGGCATTTTTATTAATGGATCTTGATGACCATAATCAGCGAGACCTGTCCCGCCGTTTACTGAACAACTATCTGGGAATAACCGGTGATTACGCCGGATTATCTGTATTGCGTTTTTATCAGGTGTATCGCGCCATGGTCCGCGCTAAAGTTGCCGGCTTACAACTTCTTCAAACAGGCAACAACTCTGATTCCAGTAACGAGCAACTGAGCCAGGAAATAGACAACTATATCAAACTGGCTTGCCGATATACCCGGACAACAACCCCAAAATTGATTATTAGCCATGGCCTGTCCGGTTCAGGAAAAACTTACCTGTCCCAGTTATTGCTGGAACAATTTCCACCAGAACAAGGCGACATTATTCGCCTAAGGTCCGATGTGGAACGCAAACGACTATTTGCTATGGTAGATACGAGGCGGGATAAAACCGGTATAAACAAAGGCATTTATACCAGCGAATCGTCACAACAAACCTATGAGCGGCTTTTACAATTAACCGGCAGTGTTCTCAAAGCCGGTTTCTCGGTTATTGTTGATGCCGCATTTCTGAAGGCGGATCAACGCCAGCAGTTTTATCACTACGCAAAAGAAAATAATATTCCGTTTCTAATATTACACAGCAAGGCAGATATGGATATCCAGCGCCAACGTCTTCGTTCACGCCAGCAACAGGACAAGGATGCTTCCGATGCCGATGTCGCCATACTGAACCAACAACTGGAGCACTACTTACCACTAACCGAGGTTGAGAAAAACTATACCATTAGCATTGACACCACACACTCAACAGATTTAGACGAAATAATGACCTGGCTGGCAGGATAGCAAACAACGTAAAGCACCCGAATTATTTTGCTACGACCTTGAAA
>JAUWLO010000269.1 GCA_030613605.1 Gammaproteobacteria bacterium
TCAATTTGTTTTTGAGTTTCGGAAATCATGGAATACCAGACCGCGGCCATGATCACGATCACCAGGGATATAAAGCCAAAACCCTGGATAAGGATACCCCTGGAGCTTTTTTCAGCACCTTCGCTCCCATCTTCTTGTGGGCGGATTTCAGACAAGACTATTCCTTAAATAGGTAGTGTTATAGAAAGGAATATCGTCCCAAAACCTTACTGCTTTAGTGGGGACCTGGTTCGGAAATGAAGAATCGGAATAGCTGACCTATAAATAACCATATTATAATTATGGGTAAATTAGGTGTGGGGAAAAGCCTTTAAAAGACTGATAGGAATGCACTTGAAGTGGGTACCAGCTCTTGCCAAACAGAGGCCTAACGGGCTTTTTAAATATCGCTCCACATGCGAACCAGGTTTACATAAGAGCGATCCACTTGCTTGGTTTCCGGCGCATCCGGTCTGTCGGTTAGTAACTGATTTCGCGCCTGATCGAGCTGGTACAGGAGCTCACGCTGGCCAGGGTCGCGCACCATGCTTTGCAGCCAGACAATGGCGGCCAGTCGTTCACCGCGGGTAATCTCTGTGACCCTATGCACGCTGGCAGATGGGTATAACACTGCAGAGCCGGCGGGTAGTTTTACGGCCTTTTCACCGTACGTGGTGTTGATGATGAGCTCACCACCATCGTAGTCATCGGGATCATTTAGAAATACGGTAATGGACACATCGGTCCGAAATTTCTCAGGGCCACTGCCCATAATGGGATCATCGACATGATCGCCATACAGCATGCCCTGTGTGTAACGAGCAAAAACCGGTTGTGCCACCCGGTAGGGTAAGGCGCCACTGCGGAAATCGGCATTTTCGGCCAGACTGCCCATGAGTAAATGGTCGAGAAATTCCGCCTGCTGGGTGCCCTGTTTCATTTCCTGATTGTTTTTGACCCGACTCGCGGCCTGGCCAGCACTGTGCTTGCCATCAATGAATTCAACCTTTTTGAGCATGTCGCGAATACTGGCCAGCTTGTTGGCATCAAGGACATTGGGGATTTCAATTAACACATGGTTCTCCAGTTATTGCATCTGTAACGATAATAAGACTAACTTATCTTGTTGATTATATTGGTTTTAGAGCTATTAAATGTGTGATTGCGATGGTTGGCTGGGCATATGGGGTTTGATCGACGATTATGGGTATACTCGGTTTTGGCGTCAATCCTTGCAGCCTGGGCCATCTGGGGCTTAAATAGAGGAGTCTTCGCTACAATCATCAGTATCAGAAAAAGGTGATTGAAATATACCGCCAAATGGGTATTATAAGCATCAGCTAATTTACTGTAATACCACTAACAAGCTATAGTTAACTCTATAAGTGAACAAAAATCGGGAGAATAGTTACATGAACGAAAATTACTATGCCGCCATCGATAAGATGGAAAAAGCCAATGTTTCCCGTGAGTATATTATTGGCTGGGCCAGTGGTTTCCTGCAGAATCCCAAGAGGGAAGAGCAACGCGTCAATGATGCCTATGAAGCAGGCTTTACAGATGGCGAGTCCAAAAATGACGGAAATTTTGATGGCTGGGTGGGTAAATAATCGCTCAATCTGGTCATTGGTTTAGTTACGGGGTTATCTCGTAAACAAAAAGGCTGCTATAAATAGCAGCCTTTTTTAATGTCTTACGTAAGAGTGATTTAGTAAAAATTACCCCGTGTTTTCTTCCGATAATTTGTACCAGCGCCGAGCTTCCACCTCATTTTTTTCCACACCCTGACCATTTTCGTACATCATGCCTACGGCCATTTGTGCACCGGGTAAACCCTGTTCGGCTGCGGCGCGATAACATTCCACTGCTTTGGCTTCATCCTTTTCCACACCTTCACCGTACAGGTACATTACACCCAGGCCGTGCTGTGCATAGGCGTGGCCCTGGTCTGCCGCCGCGTTCATCCACTTGAAGCCGAGCTCCTGGTTTTTGACTCGCCCGAGGCCATTCTGAAACATCATGCCCATCCTGTATTGGGCTTCAGCAATGCCTTCTTCCGCTAATGGGGAAAGCAGGCGCAAAGCCGTGGTGAAATCTTTGGCCTCAAATGCAGAAATGCCACTGTTCAGGTTAAAGCCGATGTCATTTTCGTTGATGGTCACTTTAAACTTACCTCGAAGAATTAATTTTTATCACGCTAAGAAATTTAGAGATATCAGATACGTATTGGACACAACGTTTCTATATCCCGCGCCAGATCGTTTGCATGACTATGGTAAAGATGAAGTATTTTTTCCGCGATTGTTTGCCAGTGTTGTCGACCATTCTGGCAAACATCGTCAAGCGCGGAAAGGCTACCGGAATCAAGCCAGTATTGATAGGCCGTCAGCGCTTCAGGAAATAATTCCTTACGCATGCCGTTAAAATTGGCAAAATAAAAATGCAGGGATGGAATATTTTCTGTTTTTATCAGGGTTGGCAATGTGGTCAGGCAGTCGGCCAGATTATCCCTGACGGCCCTGGCAATAAATTCTGCATTTGAGCGAGGTAAAGTTTGTAATAAATCTTCCCATTGTGTGCCAAGCAGTAGTCTGGCCTGTGCTTCACCAGTTTCATGAAGTAAAACCACCTCTAATTCATTGTTCGTCATTTCATCCAGAATGGATTCCATGTGTTCGCTTTGCCTTTCTTCAAAATTGTAGCAGGCGAGGGCGCGCGCCATTGGAGTTTCCGAGTGTTTTTTAAGGCGCCATTCATCAATGCGCTCCCAAATGACGTTGCGTAAACTTTCTTTGCGAATAAAAACTGTTTCACCTAATAACATCGCCGGGGGTGCAACCATGTCTCGCGCATATTCTT
>JAUWLO010000223.1 GCA_030613605.1 Gammaproteobacteria bacterium
GTCAGGCGACATAACATCGATATGTTATTGCCGATGACCGAACTGACAACCACGCTGGTACTTGAAGCACAAAATGCTTTTCCGGAAACAGCAATCCCCTTCCCCGGTATAGATATCGTTGATTCCCTGGCTGACAAATGCGCGTTAATGCGAATGGCGGAAGAGCTAAATATTCCTGTGCCTCGTACATGGTACGCTGAGCACCCAGATTTACTTCCCGTTGATCTGAACGATCTCAGCTATCCTTTAGTATTAAAGCCCGGAAAATCATGGTTACTTCAGCAAGGAAAATGGGATCGATTTGCGGTACGTTTTGCAAACGATCCAGCAGAAGCCAGGGGCATCCTTAATGACGATTCTGCATTCCGGACACATCCATTCATACTTCAGCAATGTGTGGGCGGTCATGGTGCGGGCGTATTCGCATTATATGACCACGGTAAACCACTTGCCTTTTTTGCACATCAGCGCCTGCGTGAAAGACCGCCTGAGGGTGGCGTCAGCACATTGTCGGAAAGTATACCGGTTGACCCTGTGCTACGCTCACATGCACGCGCCTTGCTGGACAAGGCCAACTGGCACGGTATCGCCATGGTTGAGTTTAAGGTGACGCCAGACGGCAGCCCTTATCTCATGGAAATTAATACGCGTTTCTGGGGATCGCTGCAGTTGGCCGTTGATGCCGGTGTTGATTTCCCATGGCTGCTTTATCAGTTAACCTGCGGTGAGCGACCGGAACCTGTAGAGGATTATAAAACCGGTGTACGGCTTCGCTGGATACTGGGAGACCTGGATCATCTATACCTGACACTTCGGAACAAACAGAATTCTTTTGGTACAAAACTGAGAACCATACAGCGCTTACTTACACCGTCACCGTTTAAAACACGACACGAGGTGAATCGATGGAGCGACCCGAGTCCGGCCTGGTATGAATTAAAACAGTATCTGCAAGATATTCTGCGATAACTGTATGAATCAATACAATTAAAACAGGGTATAAATAAATGGCGCCACAGCCGAACCCTGCGATAAAACAATCAAGGCGCCTAGCAGAAGCAGCATTACAATTATCGGGGCAAGCCAAAATTTCTTCCGGGCTTTCATAAAACCCCATAGGTCTTTTAATAAATCCAACATCAGTACGGCTTCTCCAGTCGGTCTTTTGATTCACTAACACTTACTACTCTATAACTTGTCGCAGACGCATCACGCTTTCTCGCCATCGGGTCACCACCAAATAGACGCATGACCAAACCCATTGGCAACACCAGCACATAAAACAATACACCAAGAATAATGCGCGTATTGACCCAGCCAATGCCATGACCTATCTTCATCCACGTCGTATAAACCGGACGCAACATGCTGGGCATAAGCAACGCTGGCAGCCATAATATAACGGCAACTACCCAGGGCCACATCGGCATGGCTGCAATATCAAAAACCCAGGGAAAAAAGAGGGCAAACAGAACCACGATGATAGCACCGGTAGTCAGTCCAAATTTACGCAAACCTGCGTTGTCTATAGTTGGAATATCCATCGTTTTCACCTAATCCAGTGCAAATTCATCACGCCAGTCACCTTCTTCCTTCCATTCAGGCTGATCAGTTTTTGCAATTAATACATTTTCCAGAACCAGATAATCCATTTCTGTTCTCATAAAACAACGATAAGCATCTTCCGGGGTACACACGATGGGTTCCCCGCGCACATTAAAGGAAGTGTTTACCAGCACCGGACAACCAGTACGCTGGTTAAACTCCTCCAGCAACTTATAAAACCGTGGGTTGGTCTCTTCATGCACGGTCTGCACACGTGCCGAATAATCAACATGTGTTACCGCTGGAATTTCTGATCTTGGTATGTTTAATTTATCGATACCAAAAAGCTGTTTCTGCTCTTCTGTCATCTGCACTCGCTTGTCTTCCTTAACTGGTGCAACGAGCAACATATATGGACTGCACCGATCTATGTCGAACCACTCAGAGACATACTCTGCCATTACAACGGGCGCAAAAGGCCGGAAGGATTCACGGTATTTGATCTTTAAGTTCATGGTTGACTGCATTTTTTTGCTACGAGCATCACCGATGATAGAACGTCCACCTAACGAACGTGGACCAAATTCCATGCGTCCCTGGAACCAGCCAATGACATTATCACCGTCAAGAATCTCAGCAAGTTTTGGCATTAATTCCGGATCGTCCAGTTTTTGATAATCAGCATTAACTGAATCCAGGTATTTAACAATGTTTTCATTTGAATGTTTAGGACCAAGGAATGAACCTGCCATAAAATCACTACCGTTCACCTGCCTCGGTTTTTCAAGATACTCGTACCATGTTGTCAGAGCAGCGCCAATTGCACCACCGGCATCACCGGCTGCGGGCTGAATCCAGATATCTTTAAAAGGTCCTTCACGCAACACCCGCCCATTAGACACACAGTTCAACGCAACACCACCAGCCAAACACAGGTAATCGGTCTTCAATTCTTTGTGGACTGTATTGCATATTTTTAAAACAATTTCTTCAGTTACCACCTGGATAGATCGTGCGATATCCATTTCTCGCTGTGTAACGGTTGAATCCGGTTTACAGGCTGGCGCGCCAAACAGATCAGCGAATTTTTTATTGGTCATGGTAAGACCCGTCGCGTAATTAAAGTAGCTCATATCAAGACGGAAAGTGCCGTCTTCTTTCAGATCGATAAGATTATCTAAAATGAGGTCTACGTATCTTGGTTCACCATAGGGTGCCAGGCCCATAAGTTTGTATTCACCCGAGTTAACTCTGAAACCGGTGTAGTAGGTAAATGCTGAATAAAGCAGGCCAAGCGAATGCGGAAAATCGAGCTCCCATTGTGGCTTTAGATCTTTGCCATCACCCAGCCATACCGAACTGGTTGCCCATTCACCAACGCCATCCAGACAAAGTACTGCAGCCTGCTCAAATGGACTGGCATAAAATGCCGAGGCTGCATGTGATTTATGGTGCTCATTGAAAAGTATAGGCGGAAGTTCTTTCTGATCTATACCACCAAGCGCTGCCAGTTCTTTTTTTAGCGTGTCTTTAAGAAAGAGCTTTTCTTTTAGCCACACCGGCATGGCGGCAACAAATGAGCGAAAGCCTTTCGGCGCATAGGCCAGGTAGGTTTCTAACAAACGTTCGAATTTAATAAGCGGCTTGTCATAGAAGGCAATATAATCAATATCTTTTAACGCTATATCGGCTTCGGTAAGGCAAGACTTTATCGCATGACCAGGAAAACCGGCATCATGCTTCTTACGTGTAAAACGTTCTTCCTGTGCTGCTGCGACAATTGCACCATTGATAATCAGTGCCGCTGCGCTATCGTGATAAAACGCGGAAATTCCTAAAATATTAGAGCTCAAGTATGTTTTCCCTGATCATGTTTCTGGCTGGAATATCATCAATATTATACCCTAATCCCTACATAGAAATCATTAAAACGTAAAAAGCCCTGGTTGTATAATGGTTAGCGACCAAACCGACCACCACCCAATGGGTGAACAACCAAGGCTTATGAATATTCTACCGCACAAACTCACCACAACAAACGA
>JAUWLO010000175.1 GCA_030613605.1 Gammaproteobacteria bacterium
GCGTGGTAAGGGCACGGTAGAAAGCTGCACGCTGTGTGTGCACCGTATTGATAATGGCGAGATACCTGCCTGTGCCGAAGCCTGCCCGGAAAAGGCCATCCTGTTCGGCAACCTTAATGATGCCAACAGCGACATCGCCAAACGCATGACGGCAGCCGCCTCCACTGACATTCGCGGCGACCTGCGCCTGGATCTTGGCGGGCGTTACCAGGGCCTTTAGAAAATAACAATACGATTATGAAAAGCAACAAATAGTGAGCAACCAGGAATGAAACCCATAACTTTCCGCGAGATCTCCGGTAACAGCAAAGGCTACTATGGCCTGCTGGCGGTGTTGGGCCTGATGGTCGCTGCTGGTCTGGGTTCTGCGTTCTACATGGAGCACAACGGCCACTGGGTTACGGGCATGAACAACCAGATCGTCTGGGGCATACCGCATGTATTCGCCGTGTTCCTGATTATTGCCGCTTCGGGTGCATTAAACGTGGCCTCCATTGCCTCGGTATTTGGCAAAACAGCATATAAACCTCTCGCACCTTTATCTGCACTGATGGCACTTGCCCTGCTTACGGGCGGGTTGATGGTGCTGGTACTGGATTTAGGTCGCCCTGATCGAATGATCGTGGCCATGACTTACTACAATTTCAAATCCATCTTTGCCTGGAACATGATCCTGTATAACGGCTTTTTTGCCATCGTGGGTGTATATCTGTTGACCATGCTGAATCGCAAGCTCAACAAATATTCTCACACTGCCGGCTTCTTTGCCTTTATCTGGCGTCTGGCACTGACCATGGGTACTGGCTCTATCTTTGGCTTTATTGTCGCACGCGAATATTATGATGCGGCCATCATGGCGCCGATGTTTATCGTCATGTCATTCTCCTTTGGACTGGCTTTTTTCCTGATTGCATTGCTGGCCACCTACAAGTGGACCGGGCGCGAAATAGGCAGCTACATTGTGGCCCGTCTGCAACGACTGCAAGGGCTGTTTGTTGCGTCCGTTTTACTTTTTGTCATTATTTTCCACATGGCCAATCTATACGCGACCCAGCATCACGGCGTGGAGAGTTTCATCCTCGAAGGTAATAACGTATACAGCGGTCTATTCTGGATTGGTTACATGTTACTGGGCACCCTGTTCCCACTGGCCATTTGTTACGCACCCGCCTTCCGTGGCTCCATCGGCTGGACAGCTGCGGCGGCCGTTATGGTTATTGCTGGTGGCCTGTCGCAAATGTACATGATCATTATTGGCGGCCAGGCATTCCCCATGGAAATGTTCCCGGGCAAGGAAGTCAGTAGTAGTTTTTACGATGGTGTTGTCGCCACCTATACACCCTCAGCTCCTGAAATATCACTGGGGCTTGGCGGTGTTGCAATCGCTTTTGTTACGCTGATGATTGCCATCAAGATTTTGCGTTTTCTGCCCCTGAGCCTGGCCAACGAAAAAACCAACCCCCATCACGCTTCTCAAGATTAACCACCTATTGCTGGTTAGGTTCTCTGGTTAGATTCGATAACCAGCAACACCGTTAGAAAAACTCACAAACTAAGTGAAAACACGGTAAACAGACATGACAACAGAACATCCTTTCGCACAATACGTTCGCATCCTTGGTAAAGGCAAAAATGGCTCACGCCCGCTAACACAGGACGAGGCTTACGAATCCTTTCGTATGATACTGGCCGATGAAGTCCTGCCCGAACAACTGGGCGCCTTCCTGATGCTCATGCGCGTCAAAGAGGAAGAACCGGAAGAGCTGGCTGGCTTTATTCGTGCGGTAAAAGAAAGCCTGACCATTCCTGACAATGCCCCCGAGATTCACCTGGACTGGTCGTCTTATGCAGGCAAACGCCGTCACCTGCCGTGGTTCATATTATCGACATTACTGCTGGCCCAAAATGGCGTTAACATTTTTATGCATGGCGCCAGTGGTCATACCGCCGGTCGTCTGTATACCAAAGATGTTTTAGCCGCGTTAGGCATAGCCCCCTGCACCTCCTTACAGGAATCTGCAGACAGAATTCGTGAAACAGGCTTCGCCTATCTCGGTCTTGAACATCTGAGCCCCAAACTTCATACCATTATAGAATTACGTCCCATCCTGGGATTGCGTTCGCCGGTACATACCATTGCGCGTATGCTGAATCCTTTCGATGCCGAATATATGATGCAGGGCATCTTTCATCCCGGTTATCGTCCCATGCATCAGGAAGCCGCCTTGTTACTCAAGCAGCCGCATCTGGCTGTGATCAAAGGCGATGGTGGTGAAATAGAACGCGACCCCGATGCCCCCTGTCTGGTGCAGAGCGTGCATAACGGTGAGTTGAGCGATGAAGAATGGCCTGCCATGTATTCCCGACGTCACGTCAAGGACGTAGAACTGGACGTTCAGCGTCTGCGGGCTGCCTGGCTGGGTGATGACAACGATGAGTATGGCATTGGCGCCGTCATTGGCACTACTGCCATAACCCTGAAAATGATGGGACGTGCCGATGACATGGCCTCAGCTGAAGCACAGGCAAAAGCCATGTGGGAGGCGCGGGTGAAGGAGAACTTCGGCGCCGCTGCCTAGCCGTCTGCTAATATTTTTTAAAAATAAGCACTATGGCCCACCTTTTTATCTCTGCTGCCCACAAGTCTTCGGGTAAAACCACACTCAGTATTGGGCTCTGTGCCGCCTTCAAAAACCAGGGTCTTGGTGTTCAACCCTTTAAAAAAGGTCCTGACTATATTGACCCTATGTGGTTATCCCGAGCTGCCGGACGACCATGTTATAACCTCGACTTCCACACCCAGACACACGACGAAATTGTTAACTCTTTTGCGCGACATGGCCATGATGCTGACATCAGCATTATTGAAGGCAACAAGGGTTTATACGATGGCCTGGATCTAGACGGCGGCAATAGCAATGCAGCCCTGGCAACCGTTCTTGATTCCCCGGTCATTCTGGTGATTGATGCGCAGGGCATGACACGCGGTATTGCCCCGCTTATTCTGGGTTATCAGGCGTTCGAGCCAAATATTAACATCGCCGGCGTAATCCTTAATCAACTGGGCGGTAGCCGGCACGAATCAAAGTTGCGCGCCGTTATCGAACATTACACTGATGTTCTCGTGGTTGGAGCGGTACACCGCAATCCAGATTTAAACATCCAGGAACGACACCTTGGGCTTGTTCCCAGTAACGAGATGGCTTCTGTCGAAAAACAAATTCAATTAGTCGCCAACATCATTAAAGAGCAGGTTGATCTGCCAAAATTACAGCAGATAGCAGAGACCAGTGCTACGCCGAAATATCAACCATCGACAACTGAACAGATTACGCAAGATATCCGTATTGGCATTGCTCAGGATGCTGCCTTTGGTTTTTATTATGCTGATGACATTGAAGCCTTCAAAAATGCCGGCGCCGAACTCATCCCGATAAATACCCTTACCGATGATCAACTACCGGATATTGATGGACTGTTCATTGGCGGTGGTTTTCCTGAAACTCAAATGCAAAACCTGGAGTCCAACACATCGCTGAGAGGAGCCATCCGCAACGCCATAGAATCTGACTTACCCGTTTATGCAGAATGTGGTGGTCTCATGTACCTGACACGCAGCTTACAGTGGCAAGACAGCACATGTGAGATGGTAGGCGCAATACCAGCGGATACTCTCATGCATAAACGCCCTCAGGGACGTGGCTACGTAAAACTGGCTGAAACAGACAATACCCTCTGGCCTCGCGATCCTGAAAATAAAATATTTCATGCGCATGAATTTCATTATTCATCCTTAGAAAATATCGATCCAAAATTACAATATGCCTATGAAGTGAAAAGAGGCCATGGTATCGATGGAAAGCATGACGGCATTGTCTACCGTAATGTATTTGCCTGTTATACTCACCTGCGTGACGTTGAAAACAACCGCTGGGTGGACCGATTTGTTCAATTTGCCCGAAACATTAAAAACCAGAAAACAAGCTTGTAAAAGCTTACAAACAACCTATAAATAAATAGAGCCACCAAATGAACACATTAACTTTTTCACCCTCAGCCCTGAAACAAATCAAAAAATCTGCGCAAGAATCAGACAATAGTAATATGGGTCTTCGTTTCGCAGCACGCATGACGGCAGACGAATCAGTTGATTATGGAATAGGATTTGACGGAGCTAAAGATGATGACATTAAATTTGATTGTGAAGGAATAACAATACTTATTTCCCCCGACAATGAAGAGCTTCTTCACGGAGCACACGTTGATTTCGTCGAGATTGAAAAAGGGCAATTCCACTTCATTTTCCTCAACCCTAATGACCCTAATCACAAGCCTCCGACCGACAAAACTGAGTAGCCAATGTGATTGAATCTCATAAAGACCATACAGAGATAAAATCAACCC
>JAUWLO010000268.1 GCA_030613605.1 Gammaproteobacteria bacterium
AAGGGAGCTTAACCAAACATTTTGTTCAGGAACTTAACCACAATATAGGGGAGGGGTACAATGCAACAACCGCTGCAAATCACCTTTCGAGATATTCCACGTTCAGAAAATGTAGAGACCGTCGTCCGCGAAAAGGCGGAAAAATTAGATCAATTCTTTGAAAAGATCATGACCTGTCGGGTCATGATTGAAGCACCACACACACATCACCACCAGGGAATGCTGTATCACGTACGTGTAGATATCACCGTGCCTGGAGCTGAGCTGGTGGCCAGTCGTTCTGCGGACAAAAATCATGCTCATGAGGATGTCTATGTGGCCATTCGTGATGCCTTTGATGCGGCAAAACGACAGTTACAGGAGTACAAACGCAAACTTAAGGGTAAGGTCAAAACACATGAAACACCTGCTCATGGTCAGGTGATTAAACTGGAACCAGATCAAGACTACGGCAGGATTCAGACGCCAGACGGACGAGACATCTACTTTCACCGCAATAGCGTCGTGCGTGGGGATTATGGTGAACTGGAAGTTGGTAGCGAGGTGCGGTTCGAAGAGGAGGCTGGAGAAGAAGGGCCTCAGGCCAGCACGGTACACATCATTGGAAAACACCATATCACCGATTAGGGTAAGGTGATATTCCGTCGACTAAAATGGATAATGGTCAGCCACAACACAAAGTCAGCGCGGCATCGGTTATGCGGTGCCGCCACAATCGGCACTGTTACCGGATACTCCTGTTTTTTTCCTTTCTAGCCATCTCTGCACTGATATTTTTATCACCACTATTTGCAACAGAAGTTGCAACAGAAAGTGCAGCACAATCTGCAGCACAATCTGCAGCACAACCCGCAACGTCCACCGCTAATCATGCTTTATGGTTAGACATTAAAGGTGCTATTGGACCTGCAGCCAGTGATTACTTTGAAAGATCACTGGAAAATGCCGTGAAAAACAATGCCACCGTGGTTATCCTGCAACTGGATACCCCGGGTGGTCTGGATGCCTCAATGCGAGAAATCATCCAGAATATCCTCAGTTCCCCAGTGCCGGTTGTTGGCTTTGTCGCCCCCAGTGGTGCCAGAGCGGCAAGTGCCGGCACTTATATTTTATACGCAAGTCATGTGGCCGCAATGGCGCCAGCGACAACTTTGGGTGCCGCAACGCCGGTGCAAATTGGCGGTATACCCAAAATGCCTTCCCCGGATTCCAAACCTCAGCAGCCGGAAACAGAAAAGCAGCCAGTCAGTGGCGATCCTATGGCTCGAAAAATGATTAACGATGCAGCGGCCTATATTCGTGGCCTGGCCGAATTACGTGGACGTAATGCAGATTGGGCAGAGAAAGCGGTGCGGGAGGCAGTGAGTCTCACTGCTAAAAAAGCTTTGGAGATGAAGGTTATTGATATTGTTGCCACCGATATGTCAGACCTGATTAAACAGCTTCATGGTAGATCGGTAAACATATTGGGCAAGGATAGCGTCCTTGATACACAGGGGCTGCTACTGAATCACTCAGTACCTGATTGGCGTAGCCGGCTGTTAGGCGTCATCACCAATCCCAATATGGCCTATATCCTGATGATGATTGGCATCTATGGACTGATATTAGAATTTTCCAACCCCGGTGCAATCGTGCCCGGTACCGTGGGCGCCATATCACTGTTACTTGCCTTATATGCATTTCAATTATTGCCGATCAACTACGCCGGCATGGGTCTTATATTGCTGGGTGTGGCCTTGATGGTGGGTGAAGCCTTCGAACCCAGTTTTGGCATCCTGGGCATGGGTGGGGTTGTCGCATTTGTCTTTGGCTCCATTATTCTGATCGATACAGAGGTGCCCGGTTTTGGTATTGATATCTCGGTAATTGTTACCTTTGCAGCAATCAGTGCCCTGGTCTTCATTTTTGTTATCGGCATGGCAATCAAGGCAAGGCGCAAAAAGGTAGTGAGTGGGTTGGAGGAACTGTTGGGCGGTGAAGCGACCGTCATCAATGGTTTCGAACAACAGGGAACCGTTTCCATTCACAGCGAACACTGGCAGGCTCGGAGCAAAACCCCTTTAAATGATGGCCAGTTGGTCAGGGTCACCGGCATCAAAGGATTGACCCTGGAGGTAGAACCTGTAGTAACAGAACCTATAGAAGCATCAAGTCAGGAGGAATAATGATGACCGCATATACCCTTTATATCGTATTAACCATCGTAGTGATGTTCATGGCCTCAGCGATCAAGATTTTGCGTGAATATGAGCGGGGCGTGGTCTTTATGCTTGGCCGGTACTGGAAGGTCAAGGGTCCGGGATTCATCATCATTATTCCGCTGATCCAGCAAATGGAAAGAGTAGATCTGCGTACCATCGTCATGGATGTCCCTAGTCAGGATGTCATCTCGCGCGACAATGTTTCAGTACATGTTAATGCGGTGGTCTACTTTCGGGTGATTGAACCGGATAAGGCTATTATTCAAGTCGAGAATTTCTATGAAGCAACGAGCCAGCTTGCCCAGACGACACTTCGTTCTGTGTTAGGCCAACACGAGCTGGATGAGATGCTGGCAGAGAGGGAACGGCTTAATACCGATATTCAGGCTGTACTGGATAAACAGACTGATGCCTGGGGAATAAAGGTCAGCAATGTAGAAATCAAGCACGTCGATCTCAACGAAAGCATGATCCGAGCAATAGCCAAACAGGCGGAGGCAGAGCGTACACGGCGCGCGAAGGTCATCCATGCTGAAGGTGAATTGCAGGCTGCCGAAAAATTAAAGGAAGCTGCAGTGATACTCTCTCAACAAAGCCAGGCATTGCAGTTGCGTTATCTACAAACGCTGACAGAAATTGCCAG
>JAUWLO010000128.1 GCA_030613605.1 Gammaproteobacteria bacterium
ATCTCCTCACCGTGGTCGGCTAAAAATAATGCGGCGGATAACTGGCTTTGATTTTCTGAAACAGCTTTAAGCGATTTAATCATATTAGCGACGACGTAATCTGTGTATAACACCGAATTGTCATAGCTGTTGATGTAATCAATCTTGCTTGAAGATAGATCGTTTTCGTAACCATTTACATTATTGTTTGTGAATTTTGAGAACTCTTCGGGATATCGATTTCTGTATTGCAGGTGGCTGCCCATTAAATGTACGAAGATAACCTTGTGTTGCGCCTCATCATTTAAAGCCTTTTCCACATAAGGCTGCATAAGGCCATCAAACCGTCTTACCTGTACGCCATGGTAGTCATTGCTGATGTACTGGGTTTCATCAGCCATATTGGCAATAGCCGAGATCGTTGAGCGTAATGGTTGCTGGTTGGATATCCACCAGGTTTTAAAGCCCGCCTTATTGGCAATATCAACCATGCTCAAGGCCTTGCTAACGGACATTTTATTCTCTCCATTTAGTTGGGTGAGCGCATGTCGTAGTGAAGGTTGAGTCTGTACGTGGGTGCTAATGGTATCCGTTTGCACAATGAGTTCATCGGGTGATTCAGCGGAGAGTTTTGCTAGTTCAGGTGTGGTATCTCTGTGATAGCCGTACAAACCCATGTGTTTTCTGGAGAGAGATTCGCCAATAATTATCAGGTAAGTCTGTAGTTGATCTTTCTGGTTTAGAACTGCAATCACAGGAGAGTTTTCAGAAAAAATTCTGCGCGCCTCAATTTCTTTCTCCACGTGTCCATGGCCGGCGTAATAAGATGGTAGTGTGCCGGCGAACCCTGGAATGGTGTCGTAATATTTATGAAGAAAACCTAACCGATAAGTGGCAACGGCCAGCATGATGATCCCCAGACCAATAATAATTTTTTCACTGGAGGATTTTTCGGCAGGGATCCTGGTGTTGTAGATAAAAAAGAGACTGCCGGTAATATAAAATCCCAGTAGAGACAGGTTTTCGAAAGATGCATAGGTTTGTAGAAAACCCATAGCCTCATGGCTATCGGTTAGCGCCATTGCCTCAAAGCTGGCGGTGGTGAATACGCCGCCAAAAGTAGTGGCATATAAACTATCCATACAGCCGGAAACAAGAAATACACTCAGCAACAGGAACGGGAAGAGTTTCTTTCTTAGCAGCCAGACCATGGCTAAAATGAGGATAAACCAGCCGACCCTGGAATTGAGCTCTGATCCTCTGACGAAATCGGAATACGTGAATTCAATCAGCAGGGGAAAGAATAATACAAAAAAGATGGCGAAAGCCGGGTGCTCGAAAACCTGGCTTGTTCTACTGGCTAAACTTCGCATTTGAATGAGCTAATTCTTTGTGTGCTACGAATACTGTGTGGCAATGGAATAAGTATGAATGCCAATTATGCCTTAAATTAATGTGAATGGTTATGGTTTTTGCTATGTGAACCGTTGGCGCCATAGCCACGGATACGGTCATACATCATGATTTGGTGTTTACTTAACAGTTGTTTTTGTTCCAGATGGGTGCTGAGGTGGACGTTTCTCAGTTTCGCCTGTATGGCGCCAATATCCTGCAGGGTTGTTTCCAGTGAATTTTTATCAACAGAGCCTTGTGCAAAGAGCTGATCCAGCTTTTGTTCGCTTTTAACCAGTTGTTTCCCGAGGGTTATCGCTTTGGTCTGCATCTCATTAAATAATGTTTGGGTTTGTTTGAGTTGCTTATCGCTCAATTCCAGCTCTTTGGAAAGGTCGAGCACATGGCGAGGCCCGGGATAATGGTTGAGCTCTGCTGCCTTGGCAAAACCCATGCCCTTGCCGTTTAAGTAGCCATCGATGTCTGACTGAGATAGCGATTTAATATCGCGTTGTTGTTCTCCCCGGTAGGGGGATTCAGTACCTGCATGCGCGTTGATACTCAGCAATAAAATAGGTACTAACATCGGTAAAAGGATCAGTCTGTTTTTCATCATGTTTCCTTTGAATATTATTCTATAAGGTTGACCACATAAAGGCGCAAAAGTTCGTAGGTTATTCGGTTTAGCGCCAACTACCCTCGCGGATGCGATTGATGGTTGCCGCTAATTCATGCAGGCGCGGCAGGGCGAGATTACCCACCTTGTACTGGCTGAAATGATCAAGACCGTGCTGCTGTGCATCCTCTAGCACCTGCTTCAGGCCGGTGATCAGGTTTTCGCATTCATCAGCATAATGTTGGGAAAAATAGTGAATCATCAGACCAATGCTGCGAGTTTGGCCCATATCAATAAGTTGCTCTACCTGTGAGACATCAATACGGTGAGTGCCATAAAACAGTAAGCCCACTTCTCTGGTATCAATTTTAACATCACGGTTACCTCGCGCGGGACTGAGTGCATTCTGCAGTGGGCAGCGAGATGTACTCTGGCCAAAACTGAGGCCAAAGCTTGTGCCGGGCTCAGGTTTGGATTGGTGGGATTTTGCCAGAGCACGAGCCTGTTCAGTAACGTCTTTTGGTTCGTAGGAATCCATCATGATCACCGTATCGGCGACGTCGAAGTAATCACCGGAGCCGCCCATCACAATGACGGATGACACGCCAAAAGATTCATAGAGTTCTCGTACGCGACGTAACAGAGGGGTAATGGGTTCTTTGTCGTCGGTAACCAGTTTTTGCATACGCTCATCGCGAATCATGAAATTGGTGGCGGAGGTGTCTTCATCTATCAGTAATACATCTGCACCACATTCCAGCGCCTCAATAATATTGGCGGCCTGTGATGTGCTGCCGCTGGCATTGTCGGTAGAAAAAGCCACGGTGTCGCGACCAAAGGGCAGGTGGTCGATAAAAGGACTGATGTTAACGTTGGATATTGATCGGGCGTCTTCAGCGCGAACCTTAACGGCGCTTGCATGTGTGGCAACGCGTTCCCGGCCATCACCCGGAATATGATTATAAATGCCGCGTTCCAGCGCATGCAGCAGTGTGGACTTGCCGTGAAAACCACCGCCGACGATAAGCGTGATGCCTTCAGGGATACCCATGCCGCTGATTTCACCAGCATTTGGTAGTGTGACGGTTTGGGTCAGGCTTTCTGGTGAAACGAAAGCCAGCGCACCTCTTGGCATAGGAGCATCATCTACGCCGCTGGCGCGAGGCAGGCTGGAACCATTGGCGATAAAGGCCACCAGTTTTTTCTCAGTTAACCAGTGGCGAAGGGCATCCTGATCTTCGACACTATCGACATGGCGCTGTACTTCCTGTGCATCATGGTTTTGGTAACGCAATGCAGCATCAATGACTTTTGGCAGTTCGTCCATCAGCATCACTGTAGCCTGCGCTCCATCTGCTCGTCGACCTTGCGCGGGTAGTCCCAAAACGATTCTTACCTCAATGACATCAGTAGAAACAATGATGGCATTACGCGCCAGCACCTGCTGGCCGCTGGTTGAAATATTGATTTCGCCACTGCCACCGCTGCCGCGGTGTCCTTTAACGTGTTTCTTTATGGAGAGTTTGATTGCCCGCCCCAAATAATCTTCCAGCGCAATTCGGCGGATATTGTTTTGCCAAAGAGATTCCGGGAAACCGGCATGGTCAGTATTTATCCGCACACTGATGCGGGATGGGGTGGCAAACGGGTCACCCTGAACATGGTCGATGCTCAGTTCAAAATCCGGAAAGCGGTATTGGCCGGTGCTATTTTTGTACGCCTTGTAGCCTTTACCATCCAGCGCCAGTAGCTTTTTTCGCAAATTTTCCATACGAACCTGTTCCACGAGTGTAGGTGTCATTATAGATAGAACAGCCTATACCTATATTATCGTGTCTGGTGGTCAATCTTCCATGACTTATGGCTAAATAAACGATTTTAAACAACTTTTGTTGTACGCTCATGCTTAATGAAATGGCTCCTTTTCTATAAAAAGATCGACAGGCAGATTCTTGCCTGGGCTATCTATGACTGGGCCAACTCCGCCTTTGCGACCACGGTACTGGCCGGGTTTTTTCCATTATTTTTTAAGCAGTACTGGAGTGCAGGCCTGGCAAGTACCGAGAGTACTTTTCACCTGGGAGCAGGCAATGCGGCGGCCAGTTTATTAATTGTGCTCACGGCTCCACTGCTGGGCGCCATCGCGGATCGTGGATCTTTGCGCAAACGATTCCTATTCCTTTTTGCTCTCATCGGCATTATAGCCACCGCTGCACTTTCGGGTGTGGGTGAAGGTGAGTGGTTGGCCGCGATAATGTTTTTTGTGGTGGCGACTATTGGCTTCATGGGCGCTAATGTGTTTTACGATGCCCTGATTGTGACAGTGGCAAAAGAAGAAGACTGGGACATCATTTCCGCATTTGGTTTTTCGCTGGGTTATTTGGGCGGCGGTTTATTGTTTGCGGTTAATGTGGCGATGACACTGTCTCCAGAGAGTTTTGGTTTACAGGATGCAACGGAGGCGGTTCAGCTGTCATTTATTACCGTCGCCGTGTGGTGGTTGATTTTTTTATTGCCACTTATGTTGATAGTAAAGGAAAAAAAGTCACCGACGACAGTATCCGGATTGGCTGTTGCACGTGCAGGTTATGTCCAGTTAATCGAAACCTTCAAACATCTGCGTCAACTACGTGTCGTGTTCCTGTTTCTTCTGGCCTATTGGTTATATATAGATGGTGTGGATACCATTGTACGCATGGCAATAGATTATGGTTTATCCATTGGGCTTGAGCAGGAACACCTGATTACCGCTTTATTGATTACTCAATTTGTGGGTTTTCCCGCCGCACTGGGGTTTGGAATGCTGGCAAAAAAGCTGGGCCCGGGAGGTGTAGGCGCAAAGCGTGGCATATTGCTGGCAATAGGAATTTATATTGCGGCAACCATTGGAGCCTTTTTTATGGATACCGCGCAGGAATTTTATGCGTTGGCAATTACTATGGCCTGGTTCAGGGCGGTGTGCAGGCATTAAGTCGTTCACTTTACGCGCGATTGATTCCATCAGGAAAGTCTGCGGAGTTTTTTGGTTTTTACAACATGCTGGGTAAATTTGCTGCAGTGGTTGGGCCGTTGATGGTGGGTGTCGTTAGCCTTGCTTCAGGTGACCATCGGTTAGGTATTTTGTCGATTATTATTTTATTTGTCGCTGGGGGCTGGTTGTTGCTGAAAGTGGATGTGGCCGCTGGTGAACAAGCATCAAAAAAACTTGGTTAAATTGCTCTGGATAAATTGTTTGGCTAAAAAAATAATGACCGAAATTATCGAATTAAAAACAGGGCGCTTGAGGTTAAGGCAATGGAAACAGGAAGATTATCCAGCCTTTGCAAAACTCAATGCAGATCCTGAGGTGATGAAATACTACCCTGAGATGTTAAACGAAAAAGACAGCAATGATATGGCCCAAAGGTTCGAAGCACTATTAGCTTATAGAGGTTGGGGGTTTTGGGTGGTAGAGAAACTTGACGAGAAAAAGTTTATGGGTTTTGTTGGGCTACATGAGCCTACTTATGATTTGCCGATAACGCCTTGTGTAGAAATTGGCTGGAGATTGGCAAAGGAATATTGGGGATACGGTTACGCGAGCGAAGCAGCAAAAGCTTCTCTGGCAGTTGCGTTCAAAAAACTCGATTTACCCGAGGTGTATTCGTTTACATCTGTTTTGAATAAAAAATCCCAGGCAGTGATGGAGAAGCTAGGGATGGTTAACATGAAACAAAACTTTGACCATCCTATGATTCCGAAAGATAGTCCGCTGCGAGAACATGTGCTCTATAAGATAGATAAGCAAGGCTGGATGGAGAGAGGTGGCAGCAATAATACAGCGGCCCCTTAATTTTACGTTATGCATAAAAAAAGAGCATGAAA